>NZ_JBFUEB010000199.1:0-6008 GCF_056404395.1 Rhizobacter sp. P2_D12
CACCACCACCGTGCACACGCCGGTGAAGAAACCCGGCCGGAAGTGCCCTTCCAGGATGTCGGCCAGCGCCGCGTCGGGCACCACCTTGAAGGCCTGCGGCTGCGGATACAGCTCGCGCTCGTCGGGCGCGAACACGATGTCGCAGCCGGCACCCTGCAGCAGCTCGCTGTCGCGCGCCAGCGTGCGCGGGTAGCGGTCGAAGTCCTCATGCGGCGCGAACTGCAGCCGGTTCACGAAGATGCTCGCCACCACCGGCAGCCCGTGCCGCCCGGCCTGCCGCACCAGCGCCAGGTGTCCGTCGTGCAGGTTGCCCATCGTGGGCACGAAGGCGCACGCGCCGGGCGTGCCGAGGGCCGCGCGCAGGTCGGCGATCGTGTGGACTGTCTTCATCGATTGACTCAGTAACCGTGGAGCGTGTCGTCCGGGAAGCGGCGCGCCTTGACGTCCGCCACGTAGCGCGCGATCGCGTCGCCGATGCCCGCGCTGCCATCCATGAAGTTGCGCACGAAGCGCGGCAGCTTGCCCTGCGTGATGGCCAGCATGTCGTGCAGCACCAGCACCTGGCCCGAGCAGCCGACGCCGGCACCGATGCCGATCACCGGGATGTCGAGCGCGTCGGTGATCTGCTTGGCGACGGCCGACGGCATCAGCTCCAGCACCAGCATCGCCGCGCCCGCATCGGCCAGCTCGCGCGCATGGCGCAGCAGCGTGGCCGCGGCCTCGTCGTTGCGGCCCTGGATGCGGTAGCCGCCCAGCGCATGCACCGACTGCGGCGTCAGCCCCAGGTGCGCGCACACCGGGATGCCGCGCTCCACCAGAAAGCGCACGGTGTCGGCCGTCCAGCCGCCGCCCTCGAGCTTGACCATCTGCGCACCGGCCTGCATCAGCACCGTCGAGCTCGCCAGCGCCTGCGCCGGCCCCTGCTGGTAGCTGCCGAACGGCAGGTCGCCAATCAGCCACGCCCCGCGGTTGCCGCGCGCGACGCAGCGCGTGTGGTACGCCATCTCGTCCAGCGTCACCGGCAGCGTGCTCGGCTGGCCCTGCAGCACCATGCCCAGCGAATCGCCGACCAGCAGGCAGTCGACACCGGCCGCATCGAGCAGCCGCGCGAAGCTGGTGTCGTAACAGGTCAGCATCGCGATCGGCTCGCGCGCCGCATGCATCTCGCGCAGCCTGTGCAGCGTCACCGGCTTGCGGCCGGCGGGCGCGTCGGGGACGGTGTGGCTGCTCATGCCGTGCGCATCCCCAGCTTGTCGAGCAGCGCGCGGTCGGCCTGCACGTCCGGGTTGCCGGTGGTCAGCAGCTTGTCGCCGTAGAAGATCGAGTTGGCACCGGCCGTGAAGCACAGCGCCTGCACCGCCTCGCCCAGCTCCTGGCGCCCGGCCGACAGCCGCACGCGCGCCTTCGGCATCGTGATGCGCGCCACCGCGATGGTGCGCACGAACTCCAGCGGATCGAGCTTGGCCGCGCCGTGCAGCGGCGTGCCTTCGACCTGCACCAGGTTGTTGATCGGCACCGACTCGGGGTACGGATCCAGGTTGGCCAGTGCACCGATCAGCCCGGCGCGCTGGGCCCGCGTCTCGCCCATGCCGACGATGCCGCCGGCGCACACCTTGACGCCGGCCCCGCGCACGCGCTGCAGCGTGTCGAGCCGGTCCTGGTACTGGCGGGTGCGCACGATGTCGCCGTAGAACTCGGGCGCGGTGTCCAGGTTGTGGTTGTAGTAGTCGAGGCCCGCATGCTGCAGCTGCTCGGCATGGCCGTCTTCCAGCATGCCCAGCGTCGCGCAGGTCTCCAGGCCCAGCGCCTTCACCGCGCTCACCAGCTCGGCCACCTTCTCGATGTCGCGGTCCTTCGGGCCGCGCCATGCGGCACCCATGCAGAAGCGCGAGGCGCCGGCGGCCTGCGCGCGGCGCGCCGCGTCGAGCACCGCCTCGGTCTCCATCAGCTTGCCGGCCTCGACGCCGGTGTCGTAGCGCGCCGCCTGCGGGCAGTAGCTGCAATCCTCCGGGCAGCCGCCGGTCTTGATCGACAGCAGCGTCGACAGCTGCACCTCGGCCGCATCGAAATGCTGGCGGTGCACCGTCTGGGCACGGAACATCAGTTCGGGGAAAGGCAGCTCGAACAAGGCCTCGATGTCGGCCACCTGCCAGCGGTCGGTCGGCTGGGCCGTGTGGGCGGCGCGGGTGACGAGGTGCACCGGTGCTTCTTGGATCGTCATGCTCGGGGTCGGGCAGTGAGGGTGGCGCAGTCTAAACGCCTTGCGCCCTGAAATTGGTCAGGCCAATTTCCCCGGATTCGCATCCGGGTCACGACACCGTTTGCGTCAGGCCGGCTGGTAGGCCAGGCGCACGTAGATCGGCGCAAAGGCCTCGGCCTGCGTGATCTCGAGCAGGTGCTCGCGTGCCAGCTCGAGCATCGCGATGAAGGTCACCACCAGCACCTGCGGGCCGCGCGTCAGGTCGAACAGGTCTTCGAACATCGCGAACTTGCGGCCCTGCAGCCCGCGCAGCACGATGCTCATGTGCTCGCGCACGCTCAGCTCCTCGCGCGTGATCGTGTGGTGCTGGTTCAGCTTGGCGCGCTTCAGGATGTCGGCCCAGGCGGCGCGCAGCTCGTCGATCTCGACGTCGGGGAAGCGCGGCGTCAGCGATTGCTCGATCGTCACCTGCGCACGCAGGAAATCGCGGCCCAGCACCGGCAGCCGGTCGAGCCCGGCAGCCGCCAGCTTGATCTGCTCGTACTCCAGCAGGCGGCGCACCAGCTCGGCCCGCGGGTCTTCCGGCTCCTGGCCCTCCGCCGTCTTCTTCGGCGGCAGCAGCATGCGCGACTTGATCTCGATCAGCATCGCCGCCATCAGCAGGTATTCGCTGGCGAGCTCGAGGTTGGTCTTGCGAATCTGGTCGACATACGCCAGGTACTGGCGCGTCACGCTGGCCAGCGGGATGTCGAGGATGTTGAAGTTCTGCTTGCGGATCAGGTAGAGCAGCAGGTCGAGCGGGCCTTCGAAGGCTTCGAGGAAGACCTCCAGCGCATCCGGCGGGATGTACAGGTCGGTCGGCATGGTGAACAGCGGCTCGCCGTACAGGCGCGCCACCGCCACGTGGTCGACCACGGTGGGCGCCGCCGCGTCGGGCGCCGCCTGCGCCAGGGCCTCTTCAGTCACTGTCTGCTCGCTGCTCAGCCCGGGGCGTCAGTTGCGCGTCTGGTACACGTAGGGCTGCTGCGGAACCCGGGCATCGCGGTATTCGCTCTCGGCGTCGCGGTCGACCGGCGTGTCCCACAGCAGGCCACGGCCCTCGCGCATCCTGTCGGACAGCGTGGGATCCTTGGCCTTCAGCTCCTCGATGAACGAGGTGGTGTCGGACTTGTAGGCTTTCCAGAAGAGCGGCATGGTCGGGGCCAGGTGGAGCGGGAAAGGGCGGATTTTAGCCGGCTGTCGCCTGCGCCGCGATCCAGGCCCGCGCGGCGGCCTCGGCATCGGCCAGTTCGGGCAGGATGCGCTCCACCCCCAGCTCGGCGTCGAAGCCGGCCCGGCGGATCAGCGACAGCGGCTGCTCGTCCACCCCGGCCAGCAGCAGCGCGATGCCGCGCCGCGCCAGCGCCCGCTGGCACTGCGCCAGCGCGTCCAGCCCGGAGGTGTCCATCGACAGCATGCGCCGCAGGTCCAGCACCACCGCGCGGGTGCCGGCGTGCACGCGGTGGGGCAGCCCTTCGAGCTTGCCCACCGCACCGAAGAACAGCGGGCCGCTGAGCGCGAACACCTGCACGCCCGGTGCGCCGACGTCGCGCGGCTCGACGCGGAACAGCGTGCTCATCCGGTAGATGAAGAACACGCAGGCCAGCACCAGCCCGAACTGCACCGCCACCGTCAGGTCGAACACCACCGTCAGCAAGAAGGTGCCCAGCAGCACGGTGCGGTAGTGCAGGCTGAAGCGGCGCAGCCGCGCGAACTCTCGCCATTCGCCCATGTTCCACGCGACGAACAGCAGGATGCCGGCCAGCCCGGCCAGCGGCACGTGCACCGCCAGCGGCGCGGCCACCAGCACCACGGCCAGCAGCGTCAGCGCATGCACGATGCCGGCCACCGGGCTGGTGGCGCCGCAGCGCACATTGGTCACCGTGCGTGCGATCGTGCCGGTGGCGGGGATGCCGCCGAACAGCGGCGCGATCATGTTGGCCAGGCCCTGGCCCATCAGCTCCTGGTTCGGATCATGGCGCGGCAGCTCGCTCAGGTTGTCGGCGACGCGTGCGCACAGCAGCGATTCGACCGCGCCGAGCAGCGCGATCGTCAGTGTCGGGATCAGCAGCTGCTGTGCGCTGGCCCAGCTGAACGGCGGCAGCGCGAGCTGCGGCAGGCTTTGCGGGATGCCGCCGAAGCGCGAGCCGATGGTCTCGACCGGCAGCTGCAGCAGGGCGGTGGCCAGCGTGGCCAGCACCAGCGCGACGATGGTGGCCGGCACGGCCTTCCAGGCCCGGGGCCACAGCGCGACCAGCGCCAGGCAGCCCAGGCCCAGCGCCAGCGCGGCGGGGTTCAGGCTGCCGGCGTGCGACGCGAGCGCACCCACCTGCGTGAAGAAGTCGGCCGGCAGCTTCTCGATCTGCAGCCCGAACAGGTCTTTCAGCTGCGACAGGCCGATCAGCACCGCGATGCCGTTGGTGAAGCCGATGATGATGGCCACCGGGATGTAGCGCACCAGCACGCCGAGCTTCAAGGCACCCATCGCGAACAGCAGCACGCCGGCCAGCGCGGTGGAAATCAGCAGGTTGGTCAGCCCGTAGCGCTCGACGATGCCGTAGACGATGACGATGAAGGCGCCGGCCGGCCCGCCGATCTGCACGCTGGAGCCGCCCAGCGCCGAGATCAGGAAGCCGGCGACGATGGCGGTGAAGATGCCTTGCTCGGGCTTGACGCCGGAGGCGATCGCGAAGGCCATGGCCAGCGGCAGCGCGACCACGCCGACCGTGATGCCGGCGGACACGTCCTTCCAGAAGCGCGTGCGGTCGTAGTCGCGCAGCGTCTCCAGCAGGCGGGGGCGGAACGGGTGCAGGTGCAGGCGCATGAAACCGCCAGTATCGCGCGGTCCTTCCGCGGCGCCCTATGATCTGCGGCAACAAAGCCACAGCGCCAGCGATGTCCGAGCGAGATGACGATGTGCCGCGGGTGCAGGAGACGCTGGAGCGGCGGGTGCTGCAGTTCTCCGACGCCGAGATCCAGAGCCGCATGCAGCTGCGCGACCCCGACGCGCTCGACCTGCAGTACACGCGGCTGATGATGGGCTTCCTGCTGTTCGCCCCGGCGCCGGCACGCATCGCGATGATCGGGCTGGGCGGCGGCTCGATCGCCAAGTTCTGCCACCGCCACCTGCGCCGCACGCGGCTGGACGTGGCCGAGGTCAACCCGCAGGTGGTGGCCTTGCGCGGGCGATTCCAGGTGCCGCCGGACGACGATCGGCTGTCGGTCAGCGTGGTGGACGGGGCGCGGTTCGTGGCCGATGCCGTGGAGCGCTACGACGCGCTGCTGGTCGATGGTTTCGACCGCCATGGGCTGCCGCGGCAACTGTGCTCGCAGCGCTTCTACGACGATGCCGCCGATGCGCTGCAGCCGGGCGGCGTGCTGGTGGCCAACCTGCATGCCTTGCATGCCGAGCAGCCGGTGTGGCTGGAGCGCATCCGGCGCAGCTTCGGGCACGAGCCGCTGGTGGTGCATGACGACGACCGCAGCAACTGCGTGGTGTTTGCGTGCCGGGGTGGGTTGAGACGGGTTCGGGGTGCGTTGCGATGCCCGCCGGGCCTGGCGTCGGCGTTCGCTCGCATTGCTTCCCGGATTGACATCCGGGCTTGTATGTTCCGTCTGCACCCCCAGACGCAGCGGATGAGGGTGTCGGGATGGAGGGACGATCCGGGCCATCTGCCGTCAGCAGCGGACAGACCACCGTAGTGATTCCCCATTTCGTTCGCCCAAGCGTCGATGAGGAACGCAGCCGCAGCAACCCCGGTCGTGAGAC
>NZ_JBFUEB010000200.1:0-5839 GCF_056404395.1 Rhizobacter sp. P2_D12
ACATCGCTGTCGTTGGCCAGCACGTTRCCGGCCAGCGGCGTGTCCTCGGTGGCCGTGCCAACGTCGCTGACGGCCGTCGGCGTGTCGTTGCTGCCGTTGACGGTGACGACGACGTTGCGCGTGCTGCCGTCGGCCGTGGTGACCGTGAAGCTCTCGGTGACGCTCGCGCCTGCAGGCAGCGACTGCACGTTCGGCGACGCGTTGTTCAGCGTGTACGTCCAGCTGCCATCGCTCGCCAGCGTGAAGCTGCCGTACTGGCCGGCGGTGCCGGCCTGCGCGACGAAACTCGATTCGGCCGGGCCGTCCGGATCGGTGACGGTCAGCTTGCCGGTGCTGGCGAGCACCTGGTCTTCAGTGACGCTGCCGGCCAGCGGGCCGGTGATCGCCGGGGCGTCCGGCGTCGCCGCGACGTTGATGGTGACGGTCGAGCTGACCGGCGTCGTGCCGTCGCTCACGGTGTACGGCACGTTCAGCGACCCGTTGAAATCGGCGGCCGGCGTGAAGGTGAGGGTGCCGTCCGCGTTCAGCGAGACGGTGCCCTGCGGCAGCACCACCGGCGTGCCGACGGCGATCGGTTGGCCGCCCACCGAGACGATGCCCAGCGCCGGGCCGTCGACGTCGGTGTCGTTGGTGCGCGGGTCGAACGTGACAGGCGTGTCTTCAGTAGCCGCCACCACGTCGGCGTGTGCGACCGGCGCATCGTTCACCGGCGTGACGTTGAAGCTGAAGGTGTTCGGCGTGATGTCGAACGCGCCCGCGCTGTCCTGCACGCTGAAGCCGATGCTGGCGTAGGGGGCACCGTTGCCATCGGCCGCCGGCGTGAACACCAGGTGGCCGGCCGCGATGTCGGCGGCGGAGACGACAGTGCCCGCCGTCACCGGCGTGCCGTTGAGCAGCAGCGTGCCGGCGGCCGGCAGGCTGTCGATGCGCACGCCGGCAAGGCTTTGGCCGGCATCCGCGTCGCTGAAGCCGAAGTCGCCGGCCTTCATCGCGTAGCTGCCGTCCTCGGCCAGCGTGTGCGAGCCGTCCGCGCCGCTCGGCGCCGTGTTGGAGCCGACGTTGACCGTCACGGTGGCCGAAGCGCTGGAGCCCGACGGATCCGTCACGGTGTAGGTGATGGTGACCGGGCCGCTGACGTTGGTGGCCGGCGTGAACACCAGCTCGCCGCTGCCATTGACCGACACCGTGCCGAGCGCCGGGTTGCCGAGCACCGGGTTGCTGACGGTCAGCGTGTCGCCATCGACGTCCACGTCGTTGGCCAGCACCGGAATGGTCACCGGCGTGTTGATGCTGCCGGCCGCGCTGTCGTCGTGCGCGACCGGGGCGTCGTTCACCGGCGCGACGTTCAGCGTCACGCTGGACGATCCCTGGGCGCTGCCGTCGCTGACGGTGTACGGGACCGTCAGCGAGCCGTTGAAATCCGGGGCCGGCGTGAAGGTCAGCGTGCCGTCCGGGTTCAGCGCCACGGTGCCCTGCGGCAGCACGACCGGCGTGCCGACGGCGATCGCTTGGCCGCCGACCGAGATGATGCTCAGCGCCGGGCCGTCGACGTCGCTGTCGTTGGCGCGCGGGTCGAAGGTGACCGGGGTGTCCTCGCGTGCGGCCACGGTGTCGACGGCGGCAATCGGCGCATCGTTCACCGGGCTCACGCTGATCTGCACCGACGCCGGGGCCGACTCGGCACCGGTGTTGTCGATGACCTCGAAGCTCAGCGCCGTGCTGCCGTTGAAATCGGCGGCCGGCTTGAACAGCAGCGACGCGGCTTGCGCGGGCGTCAGCAACTGGCCGGCCGTGACCACGGTCACGCCGTCGGCCAGCAGGATGGTGCTGCCGGCGGGGATCGCCACCACGCGCACGCCGGTCACCGTGCCATCGCTGTCGCGGCCGGTCAGCGAGATCGGCAGCGTGCCGTCCTCGGTGCCCGACACCGTGGCGGCATTGGCCTCGGGCGCCTGGTTGTCCGGGGCCGGCGGCGGCGGGGCGGGCGGGGTGGTGGTGCCCGTGTCGCCGGCAGTGCTGCCGGCGGCCACCGTCGGCGTGATCGGCGTCGTGGCCGGCGCCGGGGCGGACGTGTCGGGCGTGGCCAGCGAGGTCGCGGTGATGCCTTCGGAGATCCGGTCCACGCGCAGCCCGGGCGTCAGCCCGCCGCCGCCACCGCCGCTCAAGCCGGCCGCCGGGGCCGTCTCGGCGTCGGGCTGGTTCAGCTCAGCGATCACGCGGTCGATGTCGGTCGACGGCGCCGGCTCGGCCTTGGCCGCCTGGGCCGCCGGCAGATCGGCATCGGTCAGCCGCACGATGCCGTCCTGCGTCGTCAGGATCACGTCGCCCTTGTTCACCACGTCGCCGAGCTGAAGCGCCCGCAGGTGACCGTCCGGTGTCCTCAGCAGTGCCGCTCCCCACAGGGCCGAGACCTTGCCGTGCTGCGTTTGGACGATCGTGGGCATGGGACTTCCTCGGACAAAAGACGGGTCAGAAACTACCAGTCAGGATATCGAGAAAGCCCTTCCTTATGTACGAATGGACTGGGCCATTTCGTGATCGGCATCACCGAAACCAGGGTTCCGTGGCCACATAAGGAGGTTGCTTCGGCAGCGGTCCGATCGGTATGGACGTGTCAGGGCATACCGGCCGATCGGTATATCGACCGAGGGGTTTGGAACTTGAGCGTTGGGTTTGCGACGTCGCGCGGCGGCGTCTGGATGCCGTCTCAGCGTTCGCGCAATGCGTTCGCCTTGATCTTCAGGACGGGCTTGAGCACATAGGCCAGCACCGTCTTCTGCCCGGTCAGCACGTCGACCTCGGCCGTCATGCCCGGGATGATGGGCATCTTCTCGCTGAAGTGCGCGCGGGTGGTGCGCACCCGCACCAGGTAGAAGGCGTTGCCGCGCTCGTCGGTGATGGTGTCGGGGCTGATGTTCTCGACCTGGGCGTCCAGGCCGCCGTAGATCGAGAAATCGTAGGCGGTGAACTTCACCGTCGCCGGCTGGCCCGGGCGGATGAAGGCGATGTCCTTGGGCGCCATGCGTGCCTCGAGCACCAGGTTGTCGTCCAGCGGCACGATCTCGACGATGTCCTTGCCCGGCTGCACGACGCCGCCGACGGTGTTGGCCAGCAGCCGCTGGATGCGCCCGCGCACCGGCGACTTGACCTGCGACTTGTTGACCTTGTCGGTCAGCGCGACCGCACCTTCGTTCAGTGCGTTCAGCTTGCCGACCACCTCGGCCAGCTCCTTGCGGGCCTCGTTGCGAAAGCCGATCTCGGTTTCCTGGCTCTTGCGCTCGGCCTCGCCGATGGAGGCCTGCACGCGGGCGATCTGCGCGCCGGCCTGTTCCGAATCGCCGCGCGAGCGGGCCACCTCGCGTTCCAGCCGCAGGATGTCGACCTCGGACACCGCGCCGGTGGCCAGCAGTGGCCGCGTCTTGGCGAGTTCCTGCTGGCCGAACTCGAGCCCGCGATCGGCGGCGGCCTTGCGTGCGCGCATCTCGGCGAGTTCCTGCTGGCGCTGCTGCAGCTGCTGGTGGTTGATCGACAGCAGCGTGGCCAGCTCGGAGCGCCGGGCCTCGTACAGCTCCCGCTCGCCGAGCAGGATGCGGCGTTCCTCGGGGTCGTCGGACAGCGGGGGATCGAAGGTCGAGCCGTCGGAGAGTGCACGCAGCCGCGCCTGGCGCGCCTTCAGCGCGAAGCCGGTGGCGGCGCTTTCGCGCACGCCCGACGTCGCGCGGGTCTCGTCGATCTTCAGCAGCAGCTGGTTGGCCTCGACCACCTCGCCTTCGCGCACCAGGATCTCGGACACCACGCCGCCGTCCAGCGACTGCACCACCTGCAGCTGGCGCGAGGGGATCACCTTGCCGTCGCCCTTGGTGACTTCGTCGACGCGCGCGAAGGCGGCCCACACGATGAGCAGCGCGACGATCAGCAGCGCGGCACGCACGATCGACTGCGCATGGTGGGTCTGGCTGCGCGACATCACCTCGTCGGCCTCGGCCTCGAAGCTGCGGAAGCCGGCCTCGGTGGCGTTGTCGGGCGTGACCACGGGGCCGAGCAGGCGCCGGGTCAGCGGATCCAGCAGGCGGCGCAAGGCTTCGAGCACGCGCATCCCGGCCAGGCCCGCAAGAATCAGCAGGCGGTGGGTGCGGCCTGGTTGGTTGTTGCTCATGACCCGTGAAGCCCCGTAGCCCGGATGCCAATCCGGGATGCACGCACGAAACAACTGGTTCGGCAAAGGCGCGCCCCAGCCTGCCCGCACGCGCCTTGGCGTGCACCAGCGCAGGCACGGAAACCCCGGATTGGCATCCGGGCCGCATGACTGTTCATCATGCGGCCCTCGCGATGCGGCCGCTCTGCAGCGCTTCCATGATCCGGTCGCGTGGCCCGTCGGCCACCACCTTGCCGCCGTCGATCACGATCACCCGCGTCACCATCGACAGCAGCGAGGTGCGGTGCGTCACCAGCACCACCGTCTTGTTCTGGGCGAAGTGGTTGACGTTCTGCGTGATCTGCGCCTCGGTCGAGAAATCCATCGCGCTGGTCGGTTCGTCGAGCAGCAGGATCGGCGCGTTGTGCAGCACCGCGCGCGCAAGGCCGATGCCTTGCCGCTGCCCGCCCGACACCGACTCGCCGCGCTCGCCCACCATCATGTCGAAGCCGCGCGGGTGGCGGTCGATGAACCCCGCCATGCCGGCCAGTTCGGCGGCCGCGACGATGGCCGAATCGTCGGCATACGGCAGCCCGAAGGTGATGTTGTCGCGCAAGCTGCCGTAGAACAGCGTCACGTCCTGCGACACGTAGCCGACGTTGCGGCGCACGTCGGCCGGGTCGAGCTGGCGCAGGTCGATGCCGTCGAGCAGCACCGCGCCGTCGGTCGGCTGGTACAGCCCGAGGATCAGCCGCTCGATCGTCGACTTGCCCGAGCCGACGCGGCCGATCAGTGCGACGCGCTCGCCGCTCTGGATCTTGAAGCTGACGCCGTCCAACGCCGCATCCTGCCGGCCGGGGTAGGCGAACTTGACGTTGCGGAACTCGATGTCGCCGCGCAGCTGGGGGCGCTGCACGAAGTTCGCGCCTTGCGGGCGCTCCACCGGCCGCTCCATGATCTTGTCGAGCGACTCCATCGCGGTGCGCGCACCCTGGTACTGCATCAGCAGCCCGACGATCTGGCCGGCCGGTTGCAGCGCGCGCGACGCGAGCATCGACGAAGCCACCAGCGCCCCCATCGTCAGCTCGCGCTGGCTGATCAGGTACACGCCGACGATCACGATCGCCACCGTGACGCCCTGCACCAACCAGTTGGTGCCGTAGTTGGCCGACGACGACAGCGCGCGCATGCGCACGTTGGTGGTCGCGAGGAAGGCGTTCGCGCGCTCCCACTTGGCCTGCACCACGCTCTCGGCACCCATCGACTTGATGGTCTCGATGCCGGTCAGGCTCTCGATCAGCGTCGCGTTGCGCTGCGCCGAGGCCTGGTAGGTGGTCTGCGACAGCTCGTGCAGCCGGTGCTGCAGCACGTAGCCGATCACCAGGATCAGCCCGAAGGCCGTGACCACCGGCACCGCGAGCCACGGCGAGATCCACGCCAGCACGAGGATGAACAGCACCGCGAACGGCAGGTCGATCAGCGCGGTGACGGTGCCCGACGCGATGAAGTCGCGCACCTGCTCGAAGCCGCGCAGGTTGGATGCGAACGAGCCCACCGACTCGGGCCGGTTCTCCAGCCGCATGCCCAGCACCTTCTCCATCAGCGTGGCCGAGATCTGCACGTCGATGCGCGCGCTGGCCTCGTCGACGAAATGGCTGCGCAGCAGGCGCATGAACAGGTCGCCGCACATGATCAGCACCACGC
>NZ_JBFUEB010000201.1:0-5775 GCF_056404395.1 Rhizobacter sp. P2_D12
CATCCCGGCGCTCATCGCTGCCTGGCTGTACGACGCGTCGCCCGGCCCCAGTGCATTGGACTTGTAGTCCAGCACCCAATAGCGGCCTTCGTGCTCGAACACCAGGTCGGCGAAGCCCTTGAGCATGCCGTGCAACACCCGCTCGGGCAGCACCGGCCGTTCGAGCCCGCCCAGCAGATGCGTGCGGCACAGCGCGTCCAGGCGCTGCAGGTCGAGGTGCTCGCTCGGGAACCAGAACTCCATCTCGGGCAGCACGCCGTGCAGGTCGCGCAGGCGCGCATTCAGTGGCGGCAATGGCGTATCGACGATCTCGCGCAGCCACGCCAGCGCATCGGCCAGACGATGGCCCCAGCCCGCGCGCTCGATATGCTGCACCAGGCGCGCCTCGCAGTTCGGGTCGTCCAGGCAGCCGAAGCCTTCGCGCGCCAGCCATTCCAGCCGCTCGTGCATGAAGTTGCCGGGCACCGAGCCGCGCGGAAAGCGGTGCCACGGCGCGTCTTCGATGCGGGGCGGCGTGGCCGCCTGCGGCACGTCTTCCATCAGCGTCTGGTCCTGCGCGCGCATCGGCGTGGGCGGCGCGATCGCATGGCGCGTCAGCGACGTGAACGAGCCGACCGACCAGTCGCGCTCGAATTCGGCGCGGTAGCGCGGCGCATCGAGCAGGTCTGGGCGGATGTCCTGGCGCGACAGCATCGTCACCGCCTCCGGTTCGGCCAACGCGTGCAGCGAGATGCCGTCAGCGCTGCCCGCCACGACATCGAAGTGCCCGCGCAGTGCCTCGGCAGCTATTCGCTCGCCCCCGGCCAGCAGATAGCCAAGGGCCGACTCGTGCAACTTGTTCTCGCCCTTGCGCGTGCCGGAGACAGCCGCTGCGCCGAGCCACAGGAAGTGGCGCGCGCGCGTCAGCGCGACGTACAGCAGGCGCAGGTCTTCTTCGATGCGCGCACGGTCGACCGCAGCCAGCGCGTCATCGGTCAAGGCCAGGTCGAGATGGCGCATGCCGGCATCGTCCACATACTCGAAGAACGCGCGGTTGCGGCGGTTGGTGGCGCGCGCCGTCACGGCAAACGGCAGGTATACCAGCGGGTACTCCAGGCCTTTCGACTTGTGGACCGTGACGACCTTGACCAGTTCGGCGTCGCTCTCCAGGCGCAGCACGCGCTCGTCGCCGCTCGAACCCAGCCCGTCGATCTGCTCGGCGAACCAGCGGATCAGGGCCTGTTCGCCCTCGAGCTGGCTGCTGGCTTCCTGCAGCAGTTCGGCCAGGTGCAGCAGATTGGTCAGGCGCCGCTCGCCGCCCGGTTCGCGCAGCAGGCGCGCCGGCAAGCCCAGTTCGTGGATGAAGCGGCGCAGCATCGCCAGCACGCCCTGGCGCTGCCAGCTGCCGTGCAGCGCCTTGAGTTGCTCGACGCGCGCCTCCCACACCATCTCGTCGTGCGAGAACTGCGCCAGTTCGGCCAGCCCCAGGCCGGCAGTGGCAGTGGCAAACGCCGCCCGCGCCAGCGCGCCATCGAGCGGATTGGCCACCGCGTACAGCCAGCGCAGCACGTCCGCCGCTTCATCACTTTCGACCACCGAATCCTTGTCGGACAGGTAGACGCTGGCCACCTTGCGCCGCATCAGCGCGCGCCGGATGGCGCCGGCTTCGCGCCGGTCGCGCACGAGGATCGCGATATCGGCCGGCATCAGGCGCGTAAACACGGAACCTGCGCCAGCGTCGTCGTCGTCGAAGCCTACGCGCGCATCGTTGAGCAGGCCGACAATGTGTTCGGCGCAGTGATGGGCAAACACATCGCGGTAGTCGTCGGCCTTCAGGTCGGCGCGGTCCACGATGTTCACGGACAGCGCGCCGGTGGCCTCGCCCAGGCCCACGAGGTGGCGGCGGTGACCCTGCGCCTTGACCGCATCGAACGGCAGCGGGTTGTCGTCGCCACGCCGGAAGCGGAACGCGGCGCCCGAATGCGCGCCCTCGGCATGCAGGAACAGGCCGTTGACGGCGCTCACGAGCGGCGCGGTAGAGCGGTAATTGGTGTCGAGCTGGTAGTGGCGGCCAGCGGTGGCGCGGCGCGCGGCCAGGTAGCTGTGGATGTCGGCGCCGCGAAAGCTGTAGATCGACTGCTTCGGGTCGCCAATCAAGAACAAGCCATGCTCCGCGTCGTTCGCCTCGACCCGGTACAGCAGGTCGAAGATGCGGTACTGGTCGGGCGACGTGTCCTGGAATTCATCGACCAGCGCCACCGGATACTGGCCCACGATGCGCGCGCGCAGCGCGGCGCCGTTTTCGCCTTCGAGCGCAACCTTCAGGCGTTCGAGCATGTCGGCAAAGCCGAACTGGCGGTTGCGCCGTTTGAGCTCCTGCATGCGCGCGCCGATATGGCCGGCGGCGTGGCGCAGCAGCGCGTGGGCGATCGGGTCGAGCGCAGCCAGGCTGGCCTGCAGCGCGGCGGTGGCGTCGAAACAGTCCGGCACCTCGGTCGAAAAATCTTTGCTGAACGCGTCGGCGATGCCGTCCGGCGTCAGGCGGCGCCACGCCGTGTCGGTCAAGTCGGGCATGTGGCGCGCCGGGTCCGTGGCCCACGCCCGCAGCGCTTCGAACCATTTGACGAGCGAGTCGGCGCGCAGTTTGTTGCCGTTGAAGCACTTGGGCTGGCGCCCGCGGTGGCCGGCGATCCAGCGCTCCATCTCGTGAGCGCGCTCGAACCAGCCATCCTTCAGGCGCATCAGCTCTTCGCGCTGCGCCTTGGCCAGCCGCGCCACCAGTTGCTTCAGTGGTTCGGTCGCGGGTGCGCCGAGCAAGGCGTCGCGCCGCACCAGCTCGCGCACGCTCGTCTTGAGCGCCTCGACGTCGCGCCAGCTGTCCATCACGACCGCCAGCGCCTCGGCGCCGAGCGGGTACACCTGCTGGCGCCAGTAGTCGTGCGCAGCGTCCTCGAACAGTTCGCGCTCGTCGCTGACCAGTTCTTCGTCGAACAGGCTGCCGCTGTCGAAGGCGTGCTCGCGCAGCATGCGCTGGCACCAGGCGTCGATCGTGAAGATCGCCGCTTCGTCCATCGTCTCGGCCGCCATGAACAGGCGGTGCCCGGCGATCTGGCGCTCGCTGCCTGCCGTGTAGCTGGCGGCCAGCTCGTGCAGGTAGGGGTCGGCCACGTCGAGTTCACCGCGGAAGTAGCTTGCTGCCTGCACCAGCCGCTCGCGCACGCGGTTGGCCAGTTCGCGCGTGGCGGCGCGCGTGAACGTCATCACGAGGATCTCGGACGGCAGCAGTGGCCGCACGAAGGCATCCTCCCCGCCGTGCCCCAGCACCAGGCGCACATACAGCGCGGCGATGGTCCAGGTCTTGCCGGTGCCGGCCGACGCTTCGATCAGGCGCGAGCCGTGCAGCGGGAAATCGACTGGTTCAAGCTTGCTACTCATGTCAGTGACTCCTGCAACGGCTTGATCTTGACGCATTCCTGCATCCAGCGTGCCAGCGGTCCATACAGTTCCTCGGCCAGGTCGGGCCAGCCTCCGGCGTTCTTCAGGGCGTCGAAGTCCGGCCACAGGCGCGCCAGGCATAGATCATCGACCTCGCCGCGCAGCTCGAAGCCGCCGTCATAGGTTGCGCGCGGATCGCCCTGCGCCAGATGCGCCAGGGCCGTCTTACACGCCACCGGCAGCGGACTGTCCAGATTGGCCCGCCACAGGCGCACCAAGTCGCGCAGCGTCTCCAGCGCTGCCTCCTGCGCCAGCGGCGCCATCTCGAGCACCGCGTCGCGCGCCACCAGATAACCCGTCACCGGATTGCCTGCAGCGGCGGCAGCCAGCTGGCGCAGCCATGGCGCAATCAGTTTGTCGCCGCGCGGATTGCCGGCGCGGTCCAGCACCTTCGACGAGATCTGCATCAGCCACGCACTGCCTTCGCCGCTGGAGCGCAGGCGGTCGATCCAGTCGTCGAGGTGAATGTCACCGAGCAGCAGGCTGACGGCGAATTTCGGCGCCGCTTGCGGGAAGCGCGCGCCCAGGCGCAGCCACTCGGTGCGCACGGGCGCCAGGCTCTCGACCAGCTGCTCCTGCCACATGCGGCCCATCAGGCCGATCGGCAGCACGCCTTCGCGCGCCAGGCGTTCGGCGCGCACTGCCAGCGTGGCGCGCACGTCGCCAATCGCCTCGGCCTCGCCGCTGTCGTCCAGCAGGTGGTCTTCGATCTGGTAACGCTCCAGCGCATCCAGCCCGAACGGCTCTTCGTCGTCGCCCACGTGCGCGGCGTCGGCAAACACGACGCCCAGGCGCCGGCGGAAGAAAAAGCGCGCCGGCTGGCGCAGAAAACTGGCCAGTTCGCCCAGCTTGAGGACAAAGTCGGGCTCCAGCTCGTACGCCGGCAAGGCATCGTCGACGGGGTGCTCATCGGCGCCGTGCGCGGTGCGCCACTCGCCCGCATACGTGAGCAGGCCGCCGCGCTGGAAGTAGCGCCGGCTGAATGGCTGCAGCGGATGCTCGGTCGTGATGTGATGCAGGTCGTCCATGTCCCAGCCAGCCTTCAGGTAGTCGCGCAACTGCGCCACCAGCACCGAGGGCGGCTGCTCGCTGTTGTCGCGCACATTGCGGCCGACCCAGCTCACGTAGAACTTGTCGCGCGCAGCCAGCAAAGCCTCGAGCATCAGGTAGCGGTCGTCGTCGCGGCGCGAGCGGTCACCGGGGCGCGCCATGCCGGGAAGCGCCAGCAGGTCGAAGTCGGACGGGCGCGCGCGGCGCGGGAAGTCGCCATCGTTCATGCCCAGCAGGCAGACGGCGCGAAACGGCACCGCGCGCATTGGCATCAGGGTGCAGAAGGTCACACCGCCCGACACGAACTGGTGATTCAGCGTGGGCGCATCGAGTTCATTCATCCACGCTTCACGCAGCACCGCCAGCGGTACCGGTTCGTCGAAGCCCGCCCCGGCGCACGTTTCGAGCCAGCATTGCAGGCCCTCGCCCAGATTCGACAGCGTCAGGCGGTCGGCTTCGTCGCCGGCCGCATAGAAGCATGACAGCATCTCGCGCGCCGCCTCGCCCCATTCGGCTGGCCGCAGCGACGCATCGAGCCGGCCGCGCCACGTCAGCAGGCATTCGACCAGCTGGGCGAGCGAGCCGGCCAGCGCGGCATCGAGGCCACCGACTTCGGCGTACGGCTCGATGTCGCCGAAACTGGCGCCGGCGCCGCTGGCGTAGCCGAGCAGCATGCGGCGCACGCCGAAGATCCAGGCATTCTGCTCGCCCGTCATTCCCAGGCCCAGGCCCGCCCGGTGGTCGTGGTCCAGGCCCCAGCGCACGCCGGCGCCATCGATCCAGCGGCCCAGGATCGGCAGATCCTCGCTCGTCACGCCAAAGCGGCGCGCGACAGCAGGCACGTCGAGCAGGTCGCGCACTTCGCTCTGGCGGCAGCGCTGCTGCGGCAGGCGCAGCAGCCACTCGAGCGAGACCAGCAGCGGATTGACGCTGCGGTCGCGCACGTCGCCGATCTCGAACGGAATGTGACGCGGGTCGTGCCGCCGGTGCTGGTCGAATACCGCGTGGATCGCGGGCGAGAACGCATCGATATCCGGTACCATCACCACCACGTCGCGCGGGCGCAGCGTCGGATCGAGCGCGAACCACGACAGCAGCTGGTCGTGCAGCACTTCGATCTCGCGCTGCACGCTGTGCGTGACGTGGAACTCGATCGAGCGGTCGTCCAGCATCGGCGGCACATGCGGGTGCTCGGACAGCGGCACCAGGTCGCGCACCGCAGCCTGGACCTGCGACAAGAGCGTACCGCCG
>NZ_JBFUEB010000202.1:0-5761 GCF_056404395.1 Rhizobacter sp. P2_D12
GCTCCAAGCTGTTCCTGTACGACCAGAAGTACCTGTGGGGCGACTTCGCGGCCGCCGCGATCCTCTCGGGCTTGCCCATCACCCTCGTGTTCATCCTCGCGCAGAAGTGGATGATCTCGGGGCTCACGGCCGGGGGGATCAAGGGGTGAACGAACACCCACGAACCGTTCGCCCTGAGCAGGGACCGAGCTTGTCGAGGGCCCGTGTCGAAGGGTTGGTGCCGCAGCGGGCCGGAAGCTCCCGCGCACAGCCACCAGGCCTTCGACAAGCTCAGTCCGCCCCTTCGACAAGCTCAGGGCGAACGGGTTTTTCTTGCCACCACCTTCTCGTGCTGCTCGCGGCGCTGTGCCTGGCCGCCTGCACGACCCCTCCGCCCCTGCCGAAGTCCTCCGCACCGCCAATCACCGGCGGCCCGAT
Organism: Rhizobacter sp. P2_D12; assembly: GCF_056404395.1. Classification (NCBI taxonomy): domain Bacteria; kingdom Pseudomonadati; phylum Pseudomonadota; class Betaproteobacteria; order Burkholderiales; family Sphaerotilaceae; genus Rhizobacter; species Rhizobacter sp. P2_D12. The sequence goes on from NZ_JBFUEB010000202.1 coordinate 418, forward strand.
CTCGGTGCCGGGCACGTTCGCCGACAACGCCATCGTCTACTTCGCCATCACCGACCGCTTCAGCAACGGCAACCCGGCCAACGACCATGCCTACGGCCGCCAGCGCGAGGCCGACCCGAAGGCCGACGTCGCCACCTTCCACGGCGGCGACCTGAAGGGCATCACGAACAAGCTGAACGAAGGCTGGTTCACGCAACTGGGCGTCAACGCGATCTGGATCACCGCGCCGTACGAGCAGATCCACGGCTGGGTGGTCGGCGGCAACAAGGAATTCAAGCACTACGCCTACCACGGCTACTACGCGCTCGACTACACCGTGCTCGACGCGTCGATGGGCACGCCCGGCGAGCTGCGCGAGATGGTGGACACCGCGCACCGCCAGGGCATCCGCATCCTGTTCGACGTGGTGATGAACCACCCCGGCTACCTCGACCTGCAGACCGCGCGCGAGCTGGACTTGAAGGTGCTCTGGCCCGGCTCCGAACGCGCGACGCTGCGCGACTACCACGGCTTCATCGACTACAACAGCTTCAACTTCGCCGACTGGTGGGGCCGCGCCTGGGTGCGCGCCGGCCTGCCCGGCTACCTCGACGGAGGACGCGACGACCTGACGATGCAGTTGGCCTACCTGCCGGACTTCCGCACCGACAGCCCGGACAAGGTGACGCTGCCCACCTTCCTGCGCCAGAAGCCCGGCACGCGCGCCCGCGACCTGCCCGACGCCACCGTGCGCGACCACCTGGTCACCTGGCTCAGCGACTGGGTGCGCGAGTACGGCATCGACGGCTTCCGTGCCGACACCGTCAAGCACGTCGAGCCCGAGTCCTGGGCCGCACTCAAGCACGCCGCCACCGCCGCCCTCGCCGACTGGAAAACCCGCCACCCAGCCGACAAGATCGACGATCAGCCGTTCTGGATGGTCGGCGAGTATTGGGGCCAGGGGCCGGAACGCAGCCCGCTGATCGGCAGCGGATTCGATGCGCTGATCAACTTCGAATTCCAGGACCTCGGGCCGCAGTTCGCGAACCCCGACGCCCTCTTCACGCGCTATGCCTCGCTGCTGTCCGGCCGCCCGGGCTACAACGCGCTGAGCTACCTGTCGTCGCACGACACGCGGCTGTTCGACCGCAGCCGCCTGGCCGAAGGCGCCGCGGCGCTGCTGCTCGCGCCCGGCGCGGTGCAGATCTTCTACGGCGACGAGACCGCGCGCCCACCCGGCCCGGCACCGGTGTCCGACCCGCAGCAGGCCACCCGTTCCGACATGAACTGGGACCAGCCCGACACCGCGCAGCTGGCGCACTGGCGCCGCCTCGGCAGCTTCCGGGCACGTCACGTCGCGCTGGCACGCGGCGTGCATCGGCAACTGTCGGCCGCGCCGTACGTCTTCAGCCGCGTCGATGCGGCGAGCGGCGATGCCGTCGTCGTCGCGATGGGGGTCGACGGCAGCGTCGCGATCCCGGTCGGCGGCGTGTTCGGCGAAGGCGAGCCGCTGCGCGATGCCTACAGCGGCCAGCGCGCCGCCGTCACCGACGGCAAGGTCATCCTGGCCGCCTCACACTATGTCCTCCTCGAGCGCATGCCGGCCCCGACGCTGGCAGCCAAGCCGGCAGCCCCATGACCCTTGACCTCAGCACCCGCCCCACGCCGTTCACCGAAGCGCGGCTGCTGGCCGACATCGGCGCCACCTACGCCCGCTTCTGCATCGAGCCCGCCCCCGGCCAGTTCGAGCACGTCGCGGTGCTGCCGTGCAGCGATCACGCCGGCATCACCGAGGTGATCCAGGCCTACCTGGCGACCGTGCCCGAGCTCACGCCGCGCCACGGCGCGGTGTCGATCGCCAACCCGATCCAGGGCGACCAGGTGCGCATGACCAACCGCGACTGGGCCTTCTCGATCCAGGCGGTGCAGCAGCAGCTGAAGCTGTCGACGCTGCTGGTCGTCAACAACTTCACCGCGCTGGCGATGGCGCTGCCCGGCCTCGCGCCGCAGGGCCGGCAGCAGGTGGGCGGCGGCGAGCCGCAGCCGAACGGCGTGATCGGCCTGCTCGGCCCGGGCACCGGCCTGGGCGTGTCGGGCCTGATCCCGGCCGGCGACCGCTGGACCACGCTTGCCACCGAAGGCGGCCACGTCAACTTCGCGCCCAGCGACGAGCGCGAGATGCGGGTGCTGCAGTTCGCGTGGAAGAGCATGTCGCGGGTGTCGGCCGAGCGCCTGATCTCCGGCCCGGGCATCGAGCTGATCTACCAGGCCCTCACGGAAGGCCAACCCGGCGCCGCGCACGAGCTGTGCACCGCCGACATCGTGCAGCGTGCGCTGCAGAATCAGGACGCCTCCTGCCTGGAGGCGCTGGAGGTGTTCAGCGGCATGCTGGGCTCGATGGCTTCGGACGTCGCGCTGACGCTGGGCGCCACCGGCGGCATGTACGTCGGTGGCGGCATCGTGCCGCGGCTCGGGCCGCTGTTCGCGCAATCGACGTTCCGCGAGCGCTTCGAGGCCAAGGGCCGCATGAGCGACTACGTGGCACGCATCCCCACCTATGTGCTGACGGCCGAGAACCTGGTGTTCCAGGGCATCTCGACGCTGCTGTCCGACCACGTGCCCGACGCCGACGGCAGCCACCCGCTGCTCGAACGCGTGCGCAGCTCGGTGGCCGGCCTGTCGCCGGCCGAGCGCCGCGTCGCCAACTTCGTGCTCGACAACCCGCGCACCGCACTGAACGACCCGATCGCGCTGATCGCGCAAGGGGCCGAGGTGAGCCAGCCGACCGTGATCCGCTTCTGCCGCTCGCTCGGTTTCCAGGGGCTGGCCGACTTCAAGCTCAAGCTCGGCTCGGGCCTGACCGGCACGCTGCCGGTGCAGCGCACCCAGGTGCGGCGCCAGGACGGCACCGCCGACCTGTGCGCCAAGGTGCTGGACAACACCATCTCGGCCATCGTGCAGTTCCGCGAGTCGCTGAACGTCGACGCGGTCGACAAGGCGATCGGCATGCTGCGCGAGGCACGCCGCGTCGAGTTCTATGCGATGGGCAACTCGGCCATCGTGGCGCTGGACGCGCAGCACAAGCTGTTCCGCTTCCGCATCTCGTCGGTCGCGCACACCGATCCGTCGATGCATTCGATGGCGGCCGAGCTGCTCGGGCCGAGCGACGTGGCCGTGTTCATCTCGAGCTCCGGCCAGCCGCCCGAGCTGTCGCGCGCGGCGGGCCTGGCGATGGACCGCGGTGCCAAGGTGATCGCGATCACCGCCAGCCAGTCGCCGCTGGCGCGCAAGTCCAGCGTCTGCATCCCGGTCGAGCACAGCGAGGACGCGAGCACCTTCGTCTCGATGATCTCGCGCATCCTGCACCTGCTGGTGGTCGACATGATGTCGGTGGGCGTCGCGGTGCGCCGGCTGCCGGCGGCCAGCGTCGGGCTGGACAGCGGCTCGGCCGACGGGCAGCAGCAGCCGCAGCCGGGGGTGCTGATCTCGCACGTGGCCTGAAGGTCAAGGCGCCCGCGATTCATATTGCCAATCGGGCCGCAAGACAAAAGAAATCGCGCCGCCGACCGGACTGGCAATACTCCCTGCGACAAGGGAGACAACGATGACACTGCGCGAACTGCGCTACCTGGTGGCGCTCGCCGACCACCGCCACTTCGGCCATGCGGCGCAGGCCTGCCACGTGACCCAGCCGACGCTCAGCACGCAGCTGCGCAAGCTGGAGGACTACCTGGGCCTGCCGCTGCTCGACCGCAGCGGCAAGCAGCCGGCGCTGACGCCGATCGGCGAATCGGTGGTGCAGCGCGCGCGCCGCCTGCTCGACGAAGCCGACCAGATCCTCGGGCTGAAGAGCCTGCGCAGTGGGCCGCTGCAGGGCGTGCTGAACGTCGGCCTGATCCCGACGTTGGCGCCCTACTACCTGCCCTGGCTGCTGCCGCTGGTGCGCCAGCGCTATCCGACGCTGAAGCTGATCGTGCACGAGGACATGACGCGGCATCTCGCGGCGCTGCTGGCCGACCAGCTGATCGACACCGCCTTCGTCGCCTTGCCCGGGCCGCTGCCGCAACCGGCGTTTGCCGAGATGGCGCTGTTCGACGAGCCCTTCTTCGTCGCCGCGCCGGCCGCGCACGAGATCGGCGTGCACGACAGCGTGCCGCTGGACGCACTGGCCGAGCTGAAGCTGCTGCTGCTGACCGACGGCCACTGCCTGCGCGGCCAGGCGCTCGAAGCCTGCGGCCGGCAGGAGGCGTCGGAGGCCGACGGCTGCGACTTTCGCGCGAGCAGCCTGGAGACGCTGCGCCAGCTGGTGTCGGCGGGCCTGGGCTGCACGCTGTTGCCGGCGCTGGCGGTGCGCCGCCTGAGCGACCCGGGGCTGGTGGTGCGCCCGCTCGCGCAGGGCCAGTCGCGCCGCATCGGCATGGTGTGGCGCGCCGGGCATCCGAAGGACAGCGACCTGCGCCTGCTGGGCCAGGCGCTGCGCGAGGCCCTGCCCGACGGCGTGCGGGCGCTGCCGGTGAGGCCGGTGAGACCGGCGCTGGCCAGCGCGGCCTGAGGCCATTGAGGCCGTGAATCGGCGCCGCTGAGGTTGTCAACTTCCGGCCGCGCAGGCCGCTTCCTAAGCTCCACGCACCTGAACCTCACTGGTGGAGCCCCCATGACGACACGCCTTCTCCTCGCCCTGCTGCTGGCCGCGGCAGCCCCGATCCACGCGCAGACGCTGACGCGCGACAACGGCGCGCCGGTCGGCGACAACCAGAACTCGCAGACCGCCGGCCCGGGGGGCCCGGTGCTGTTGCAGGACGTGCAGCTGGTCCAGAAGCTGCAGCGCTTCGACCGCGAGCGCATCCCCGAGCGCGTGGTGCATGCGCGCGGCACCGGCGCGCACGGCGAGTTCGTCGCGGCGACCGACCTGTCGGCGTACACGCGCGCCAAGGTGTTCGCGCCCGGCACGCGCACGCCGGTGTTCGTGCGCTTCTCGACCGTGATCCACGGCAACCACTCGCCCGAGACGCTGCGCGACCCGCGCGGCTTCGCGACCAAGTTCTACACCGCCGAGGGCAACTGGGACCTGGTGGGCAACAACCTGCCGGTGTTCTTCATCCGCGACGCGATCAAGTTTCCGGACATGGTGCACAGCCTGAAGCCCAGCCCCGACACCAACGTGCAGGACCCGAACCGCTTCTTCGACTTCTTCTCGCAGCAGCCCGAATCGACGCACATGCTGACGCGGGTGTATTCCGACTTCGGCACGCCGGCCAGCTACCGCAACATGGACGGCAACAGCGTGCACGCCTACAAGTTCGTCAATGCGCAAGGCCGGGTGACGTATGTGAAGTTCCACTGGAAGACGCTGCAGGGCGAGAAG
>NZ_JBFUEB010000203.1:0-5645 GCF_056404395.1 Rhizobacter sp. P2_D12
GTTCAGCACCACCTGCTCGATCAGGATCGGGTCGACCATCAGCATCGGCAGGCGCTGCGCCACGTAGACGTGGATCGTCACGTTGCGCCGACGCAGCTCGATGTTGGCCAGGTCGACCGCGTCGTCGACGATGCCCTGCGCGAGGGCCGGCTGGCGCTGCGGCTCGCTGCGCTTCACGAAGGCGCGGATGCGCCGGATGATCTGCCCGGCGCGCTCGGCCTGGCGCGCCGTCTTCTCCAGCGCGGCGATCAGGTCGTCCTTCTGGATCGCGTCGCTCTTCACGCGCGAGACCATGCCGTTGCAGTAGTTGGTGATGGCGGTCAGCGGCTGGTTCAGCTCGTGCGCCACCGACGAGGCCATCTCGCCCATCGTCACCAGCCGGCTCGTCACCTGCGCCTTCTCGGCCTGCTGTGCCGCCTGCGTCTCGGCGTTGCGGCGGCCGGTGATGTCGGTCGCGATCAGCATCTGCGCCAGGCGCCCGTCGGTCCACTGCAGGTAGCGCGCGCGCACGTCGAACCACTTCTGCAGCGGCTCGATGAAGACCTCGCGCGCATCCGAGCCCACCTCGGTCAGCTCCTGGGTCGGCAGGCCGCCGAAGCTGTCGACCGAATCGCCGTCATCGCCGAAGGCCGACAGCGCGCTGATCACCGGCAGGCCCGGGTCGCCGCCGGCCAGCAGCGCATGTCCGCGCGCATCGGCGCCGAACCACAGCCGGTACGAGCGGTTCGCGAACAGCAGTTCGCCCTGCTGCACCGACAGCACCGACACCGCGGCGTCGAGGCCTTCGAGCACGGTGGTGAAGCGCTCGTGCGAGGCCGACAGCTGGTCGCGCACGCGCTTGGCCTCGGTGATGTTCGTCATCGAGGTCATCCAGCCGGTCTGCAGGCCCTTCGGGTCGATCAGCGGCGAGACGTACATGCGCGCATCGAACTGCGTCTCGTCCTTGCGCATCACCTTCACCTCGATGCCGCCGGCGGGGCTGCGGCCCTGCAGCTCCTGCTGCAGCAGGCGGTTGTTCTCCTCGATGCGCTCGGGCGGCCAGTGCGGGAAGGGCGGCACGCGGCCGATCAGCTCGGCCTCGCTGAAACCGGTCATCGCGCAGAAGGCCGGGTTCACGTAGGTGATGCGGCCTTCCATGTCCATCGCGCGCATGCCGGTCAGCATGGAGTTCTCCATCGCGCGGCGGAAGTTGGTCTCCGACACCAGCGTGCTCTGGATCTGCAGGCGTCGCCGCATGTGGCGCCAGGTGCCGAGCAGCATCCACACCGTCAGCGCCGACAGCGCGGCCACCATCCAGAACAGCGTGTTGCTGATCAGGCCGATCGAGGTGCGGTAGCCCTGGCCGCGCAGGATCAGGCCGTTGCCGGCCGGCGCGAGCGGCACGTCGTGCACGATGGTGGTGGCCGAGCGGCGGTTCTGCTGGCCGGGCATCGGCGTCACGGTGCTGGCGAGCACGCGGTCCTGGCTGTCGACGAGGGCCACCGCGTGGCGCGTCGACACCTCGGCCGGGATGAAGTAGCGCATCAGCGACTCGATCGAGTACTCGGCGATCAGCGTGCCCGAGAACGCGCTGCGGTCGAGCAGCGGCACCTGCACCTGGAACACCGCGCCGCCGTACAGGTCGGTGAAGGGGCGCGAATACACCGGCTGGCGCAGGTCGCGCGCCGCGGTGAAGGCGGCCTCGGGCTCGGTCTTCGCGCCTTCCTTGGGCACCGAGTTGCTGCTTTCGTCGCCGCCGAAGCCGGTCTCGGGGTGGAAGCCGGTGGCCGCATAGCCGGCGCGCCGCGTGCGGTTGGCGCCGACCCAGATCAGGTTGGTGATCTCCGGGCGCTCGCGCGTGAAGCTCGCGGCCTGGCCCAGGAACTCGTCCTGGTCGATGGTGCGCGTGGCGATCTCGCGCGCGATGCGCACCAGCTGCTCCTGGTTCTCGATCAGCCGCAGCCGGATCTGCTGCTGCGCGATCTCGGTGTCGCGCTTGACCGATTCCTGCTCACGCTCGAATTCCTCGTTGCGCAGGTACCAGAACGCCAGGATGATCGCCGCCAGGAACAGCAGCACCGACACCAGCGGGCCCAGCGTCGCGAAGCGGTCCTGGCGGGCCAGCGACTGGCGGCGCCACCACAGGCCGAACATCCGCTGCGCCGCGCTGGGGAGAGGGGCACTGCGCGGAGGAGGGTTGTTCATCGACTGCATGGAGCGATTATCCAGGGCGACAAGGCGCTGACCCAGCGGCAGCAGCGTCGGATAGCCGGCCAGATGCCGACGTGATTCCATAATACGAAAACGAATCGCGCTATTTGGAAAGACTTGCGAGTTGTGCGACACTGCCGCCGCCTCGAAAAGTTCACTTGACGGAGACAAGCCATGGCAGCAAACCCCGAGTCATTTCTCGGTGCGGCGGCGAACGACGCCGATTCCCAGGAAACCCGCGAATGGTTGGACGCGTTGTCCGCCGTCATCGGCGCCGAAGGCGGCGAGCGCGCGCATTTCCTGCTTGAACAGCTGATCGACCACGCCCGCCAGGCCGGCATCGACGTGCCGTTCTCGGCCCACACGGCCTACGTCAACACCATCCCGGTCGACCAGGAGGAGCATTCCCCCGGCAACGTCGACATCGAGGAGCGCCTGCGCGCCTACATGCGCTGGAACGCGATGGCGATGGTGGTGAAGGCGAACCGCCTGCACCCGGCCGACGGCGGCGACCTGGGCGGCCACATCTCGTCGTTCGCGTCGCTCGCGACCATGTTCGGCACCGGCTTCAACCACTTCTGGCACGCCGAGAGCGAAGGCCACGGCGGCGACCTGCTGTACATCCAGGGCCACTCGTCGCCCGGCGTCTATGCGCGGGCGTACATGGAAGGCCGGCTGAGCGAGGAGCAGCTGCTGAACTTCCGCCAGGAGGTCGACGGCAAGGGCATCTCCAGCTACCCGCACCCGAAGCTGATGCCCGAGTTCTGGCAGTTCCCGACCGTCTCGATGGGCCTGGGCCCGCTGATGGCGATCTACCAGGCGCGCTTCCTGAAGTACCTGCATGCCCGCGGCATCGCCAACACCGAGAACCGCAAGGTCTGGGTGTTCTGCGGCGACGGCGAGATGGACGAGCCCGAGTCGCTGGGCGCGATCGGCCTGGCCGCGCGCGAGAAGCTCGACAACCTGATCTTCGTCGTCAACTGCAACCTGCAGCGCCTGGACGGCCCGGTGCGCGGCAACGGCAAGATCGTCCAGGAGCTCGAAGGCGAGTTCCGCGGCGCCGGCTGGAACGTCATCAAGCTGCTGTGGGGCAGCTACTGGGATCCGCTGCTCGCGCGCGACAAGGACGGCATCCTGCGCAAGGTGATGATGGACACCGTCGACGGCGACTACCAGGCCTTCAAGGCCAACGACGGCGCCTTCGTGCGCAAGAACTTCTTCGGCCGCCACCCGAAGCTGCTGGAGATGGTCGCCAAGATGAGCGACGACGACGTCTGGCGCCTGCAGCGCGGCGGCCACGACCCGCAGAAGGTCTACGCGGCCTACGACCGCGCGGTCAAGCACAAGGGCCAGCCGACGGTGATGCTGATCAAGACCGTCAAGGGCTTCGGCATGGGCAAGATCGGCGAGGGCAAGAACACAGCCCACCAGACCAAGAAGCTGGTCGACGAGGACGTGCGCGCGTTCCGCGACCGCTTCAACATCCCGATCCCGGACGACAAGCTGGCCGACATCCCGTTCTACAAGCCGGCCGACGACACGCCGGAGATGCAGTACCTGCACGCGCGCCGCCAGGCGCTGGGCGGCTACCTGCCGCACCGCCGCACCAAGGCCGACGAAAAGCTGACGGTGCCCGACCTCGACACCTTCAAGGCCGTGCTCGAGCCGACCGCCGAAGGGCGCGAGATCTCGACCACGCAGGCCTACGTGCGCTTCCTGACGCAGCTGTTGCGCGACAAGGAGGTCGGCCCGCGCGCGGTACCGATCCTGGTCGACGAGGCCCGCACCTTCGGCATGGAAGGCCTGTTCCGCCAGATCGGCATCTACAACCCCGAGGGGCAGAAGTACACGCCGGTCGACAAGGACCAGGTCATGTACTACAAGGAAGACAAGGCCGGCCAGATCCTGCAGGAAGGCATCAACGAAGCCGGTGGCATGAGCAGCTGGATCGCCGCGGCGACGTCGTACTCGACGAACAACCGCATCATGGTGCCGTTCTACGTCTACTACTCGATGTTCGGCTTCCAGCGCATCGGCGACCTGGCCTGGGCCGCGGGCGACATGCAGGCGCGCGGCTTCCTGCTGGGCGGCACCTCGGGCCGCACGACGCTGAACGGCGAAGGCCTGCAGCACGAGGACGGCCACAGCCACATCCTGGCCGGCACCATCCCCAACTGCATCAGCTACGACCCGACCTTCGCGCACGAGGTGGGCGTGATCCTGCACCATGGCCTCAAGCGCATGGTCGAGCAGCAGGACAACGTCTACTTCTACCTGACGCTGCTGAACGAGAACTACCCGATGCCGGGCCTGAAGGCGGGCACCGAAGAGCAGATCATCAAGGGCATGTACCTGCTCGAAGAGGGCGCGAAGAAGACGCCGCGCGTCAACCTGCTGGGTTCGGGCACGATCCTGCGCGAGTCGATCGCCGCGAAGGAGCTGCTGTCCAAGGACTGGGGCGTGTCGGCCAACATCTGGAGCTGCCCGAGCTTCAACGAGCTGGCGCGCGACGGCCAGGATGCCGAGCGCTGGAACCTGCTGCACCCGACCGAGACGCCGCGCGTGCCCTTCGTCGCGCAGCAGCTCGAGAAGTACGCCGGCCCGGTGATCGCGTCGACCGACTACATGAAGAACTACGCCGACCAGATCCGTGCCTTCATCCCCAAGGGGCGCAGCTACAAGGTGCTGGGCACCGACGGCTTCGGCCGCAGCGATTTCCGCAGCAAGCTGCGCGAGCACTTCGAGGTCAACCGCCACTACATCGTCGTCGCGGCGCTGAAGGCGCTGGCCGACGAGGGCACGGTCCCGGCGGCCAAGGTGGCCGAGGCGATCAAGAAATACGGCATCAACGCCGACAAGATCAACCCGCTGTACGCCTGACCGGAGACCAGCATGGCATTGGTGGATGTGAAAGTTCCGGACATCGGCGACTTCAAGGACGTCGAGATCATCGAACTGCTGGTCAAGCCGGGCGACACGGTGAAGGCCGAGCAGTCGCTGGTGACGGTGGAGAGCGACAAGGCCTCGATGGAGATCCCGTCGTCGCATGCCGGCGTCGTGAAGGAGTTGAAGGTCAAGCTGGGCGACAAGATCAACGAGGGCATGCTGCTGCTGACGATCGAGGCGTCGGGCGGTGCCCCCACCGCCGTTCAGGCTGAGCCTGTCGAAGCCCCCCGTGCCGCAGCGTCGGCGCCCATCGCGGCAAGCACTTCGACAAGCTCAGTCCCTTCGACAGGCTCAGCGCGAACGGAAGTGGTCGACGTGGTCATCCCCGACATCGGCGATTTCGACGAGGTCGCGGTGATCGAGGTCTTCATCAAGCCGGGCGACGCGATCAAGGCCGAGCAATCGCTGATCACGGTGGAGAGCGACAAGGCGTCGATGGAGATCCCGTCGTCGCACGCCGGCGTCGTGAAGGACTTGAAGGTCAAGGTCGGCGACAAGGTCAGGAAGGG
>NZ_JBFUEB010000204.1:0-5484 GCF_056404395.1 Rhizobacter sp. P2_D12
GCAGCGGCCTTCGCGGCAGCGGCTGCCGCCTCGGCAGCGGCCTTCGCGGCTTCTTCAGCGGCCTTCGCGGCAGCGGCTTCGGCGGCTTCGCGGGCACGCGCCTCGGCGGCCTCGCGTTCGCGGGCTTCCTGCTCCTCGCGCTGACGGCGCTTCTCGGCCAGTTCTTCTTCCTGGCGGCGCAGCAGCTCGGCCTGGGCCTTCGCCTCGTCCTCGCGGCGCTGCAGTTCGGTCTCGTCGGCCACCGGCTGCGCGGGTTCCTCGGCCGGAGCCGATTCGTCGCGCTTGACGAAGGTGCGCTTCTTGCGCACTTCGACCTGGATGGTGCGGGCCTTGCCGCTCGAATCGGCTTGCTTGATCTCGCTGGTCGACTTGCGGGTCAGCGTGATCTTCTTGCGCTCGCCCGGGCCGGACGTGCCATGCGCCGTGCGCAGGAAATCAAGCAGCCGCTCCTTGTCGGACTCGGTCAGCGCGTCGTCGGTCGACGCCTTGGCGACGCCGGCCGACTGGAGCTGCTCGAGCAGCGCGGCAGCCGGGCGATTGAGCTCGGCGGCCAACTGGGCGACGGTGGTCACAGCCATTGTGAATATCCTTGCTTGGTACTTGCAGTGCGGCGTTCGATACGGCGGTGGGGCATCAGGTCGTTCGGTCTCAGGTCGTGAACCAATGTTCGCGGGCCTTCATGATCAATGCCTTGGCCTTCTCTTCATCGACGCCGGCAATTTCGGTCAGTTCGTCGACCGCGAGGTCGGCGAGGTCGTCACGCGTGTTGATGCCGCCTTCGGTCAGCTTGGCGATCAGGGCTGCATCCAGCCCTTCCAGATCGCGCAGGTTCTGCGAGACGTCTTCCATTTTCTCTTCACGCGCGATTTCCATCGTCAGCAACGCGTCTTTTGCACGCGTGCGCAGCTCGTTGACGGTGTCCTCGTCGAAGCCTTCGATCTCGAGCATTTCCTGCATCGGGACGTAGGCCACTTCTTCCAGGCTGCTGAAGCCTTCGGCGATCAGGATGTCGGCGACCTCGGCGTCCACGTCGAGCTTGTCGACGAACAGCTTGCGGACGCTGTCGGATTCCTCGTTCTGCTTCGCCTGCGACTCCTCGGCCGTCATGATGTTGATGCGCCAGCCGGTCATCTCGGAGGCGAGGCGCACGTTCTGGCCGCCGCGGCCGATCGCGATCGCGAGGTTTTCCTCGTCGACCACGACGTCCATCGCATGGCGCTCTTCATCGACGACGATCGACTGCACGTTGGCCGGGGCCAGCGCACCGATCACGAACTGCGCCGGGTCTTCCGACCACAGCACGATGTCGACACGCTCGCCGGCCAGCTCGTTGGTGACCGCGTTGACGCGCGAACCGCGCACGCCGACGCAGGTGCCGATCGGGTCGACGCGCTTGTCGTGCGAGATGACGGCGATCTTGGCGCGCGAACCGGGGTCGCGGGCGCAGGACTTGATCTCCAGCAGGCCCTGCTCGATCTCGGGCACTTCCTGGGCGAACAATTCGATCATGAAGCCGGGCGCGCTGCGCGACAGCACGATCTGCGGGCCGCGCAGGGTCGGGTCGACCTCGGCGATGAAGGCGCGCACCCGGTCGCCGGAGCGCAGGTTTTCCTTCGGGATCATCTCGCTGCGCTTCAGGCGGCCTTCGACGCGGCCGGACTCGACGATCACGTCGCCCTTGTCCAGGCGCTTGACGGTGCCGACGAAGATCTTCTCGCCGCGCGACAGGAAGTCGTTGAGCAACTGCTCGCGCTCGGCGTCGCGGATCTTCTGCAGGATGACCTGCTTGGCCGCCTGGGCGCCGATGCGGCCGATGGAGACGGACTCGACCGGCTCCTCGATGTAGTCGTCGACCTCGATGTCGGGGATCTGCTCGAGCGCCTCGAAGTGCAGGATCTCGGAATCGGGCAGTTGCAGGCCGGCCTCGTTGGGCACCACGTGCCAGCGGYGGAAGGTCTCGTATTCGCCGCTTTCACGGTCGACGGTGACGCGCATGTCGACCTCGCCGCCATGCAGCTTCTTGCTGGCCGAGGCCAGGGCGGCCTCGACCGCGCCGAACACCACTTCGCGATCCACGCTCTTTTCGCGCGAGATGGCGTCGACCAGCATCAACAGTTCACGATTCATTATTGCGATCTCCGTCAACATCTTCGGCCTGCACGTCGGCTCCGTGCGGCACAGCAGCCGGCTGCGCAAAGCGCCGGCCCTTGAAATCGAGGACAGGCACCAGACGGGCCTCCCGCACTTCCTCGAACGAAAAATCCAGGGCCTGGTCGACCTTGCCGTCGTTGAACACCAGGCGCCACTGTTCCCCTTGCGCTTCCAGCACGCCGCGGTATTTCTTGCGGCCCTGGAACGCCATCTTCAGCGTCAGCTCGATCTCCGAGCCGGCGAAGCGCTGGTAGTCGGCCGGCTTGTTCAGCGGGCGGTCCAGGCCGGGCGACGACACTTCCAGGCGCTCGTAGGCGCAACCTTCGACTTCCAGCACATGCTGCAGCTGGCGCGTGACCTTCTCGCAGTCCTCGACCACGATGAACTCGCCCTGGGGATCGTTGGCCATGCGGTCGATGAACACACGAAGCAATCCCTTGGGGCTGCGTTCGCAGTTCACCAGGTCGTAACCGAGGCCGGTCACGGTGCGCTCAACAATGGCTTGCCAATTCATCCAGCTGATGCTTGTTCAGAAAGGGTTTAAAAAAAGCGAAGAAGAAAAACGAATTTCCAAAAAAAATGGGCTGGAAGAATCCGCCCATGCAGTTTTCTTGCGAAAGACGCATTGTAGCCCGGTGAGGAAGTACCGGCAAGGGCCGTGACTGTCAAGCATCAGTGCGTGCCAGAATGAACACCCCCTTTTCTCGACACCAGACTGGAGACTCCATGGGATTCCTGGCCGGCAAGCGCTTCCTGATCACCGGCGTTCTGTCCAATCGGTCCATCGCCTACGGCATTGCACGTGCCTGCCGCCGCGAAGGCGCCGAACTGGCCTTCAGCCACGTCGGCGAACGCTTCCGGGACCGTGTGGCCGAATTCGCCGCCGAATTCGACTCGACCCTGCTGTTCGACTGCGACGTCGCGAGCGACGAGCAGATCGACGCGATGTTCAACCAGCTGGGCGAGACCTGGCCGCAGTTCGACGGCTTCGTGCACTCGATCGGCTTCGCGCCGCGCGAGGCCATCGCCGGCGACTTCCTCGAGGGCCTGTCGCGCGAGGCGTTCCGCATCGCGCACGACATCTCCAGCTACAGCTTCCCGGCGATGGCCAAGGCGGCCGCGCCGCGCCTGACGCCCAAGGCCGCCCTGCTCACGCTGAGCTATCTGGGGGCGATCCGCAGCGTTCCCAACTACAACACGATGGGGCTGGCCAAGGCCTCGCTCGAAGCCTCGGTGCGCTACCTGGCCACCAGCCTGGGCCCCAAAGGGGTGCGCGTTAACGGCATCTCGGCCGGACCGATCAAGACGCTGGCCGCCTCGGGCATCAAGGGCTTCGGCAAGATCCTCGACGTGGTCGAGAACCTGTCGCCGCTGCGCCGCAACGTGACGATCGACGACGTCGGCAACGTCGCCGCGTTCCTGCTGTCCGACCTGGCGGCCGGCGTGACGTCCGAAATCACCTACGTCGACGCGGGTTTCAGCCACGCCATGGGTGGCGCGGGCGAGCTTTGACCACGACGATCCCGGATTGCGCTGCGCTTCATCCGGGCTACGGTCCGCGACGGGTGTAGCCCGGATGCCAATCCGGGAATCGTTTCACAAATCGTCGAGGGCCCGCAGGGCACCCAGCAGCGCCGGCGACGTGCTGGCCTGCACCACGAAGGTCGGCATGGCCTGCAGGTAGTCGCGGAAGCGGCCTTTCGCGACGAAGCGCTCGCGGAAGGTCGACTTGTCGATCCGGTCACCCAGCCGCGGCACGATGCCGCCACCGATGTACATGCCGCCGCGCGTGCCCAGCGTCAGCGCCAGGTTGCCGGCCACGCTGCCGAGCAGTGCGAAGAACATGTCCAGCGCCTCGACGCAGTGCGCATCCGATCCGGCCACCGCCCGCTCGCTCACCTCGGCCGCCGTCAGCGGCTGAGCCGTCGCCCGGTCGACCTGGCACAGCGCCTCGTACAGGCTCACCAGCCCAGGCCCCGACAGCGCCCGCTCGGCCGAGGCATGCCCGTAGCGCTGACGCAACGCGGCGATCACCGCGTCCTCGCGCGCCGTCGCCCCGCCGAGCGAGACATGCCCACCCTCGCCATTGACCGGCACCAGCCGCTGGCTGCCCGGCACGCGCAGCAGGCCTGACACACCCAGGCCGGTGCCGGCGCCGATCAGCCCGATCGGTGTGCCCTCCACCACCGCCCCGCCGCCCACCTGGCGCAGCTCGGCCGGCTTCAGCGACGGCAGCGACAACGCGAGCGCCGTGAAGTCATTGATCACCAGGAAGCGCTCCAGCCCGAGCTGCTGCCGCACCGCCTCGATCGAGAACGACCAGTGGTGGTTGGTCATCTGCACGCGGTCGCCGACGATCGGGTTGGCGATGCCGATGGCGCACCAGCGCGGCCGCACCGACGGCGAATGGACCGCCAAATAACGCGCCATCGCATCCTGCAGGCTCGGGTAGTCGGCCGCCGGCAGCGTGTCGATCCCGGTCAGCTCGGCGTCCGGCGCCAGTTGCAGCGCAAAGCGCGCGTTCGTGCCGCCGACGTCGCCCACCCACCGCGGAAAGGAATCTGCCTGCATGTCAACGCTTTCTCGTTCGAGTCACCGCAGGCAAACCCTGTGGCAACGATGCCCGCCGGTGCGCACCATGCGTTTCCCGGCCTCCCCGGCGCATGTCGCGCCCCCTCCGGGCCGCTGTCCCGTGCGTCGTGCACCGTCTGCGTGCGCCCGGCTTTGTAGCCAAACTACTTTTCATGATAGCGACGGCGGGCGGAAAGTATCGACAGCCGCGCATCCGGGACTTCCCTGAGGGTGTGGTAATTGTGATAAACGACGGGAAAACCCGCGTTTACCGGCTGTAGTCGGATTACTAGAGTCAACCTTGACAAAACATTACAGCCAGCGATGTAGCGCAGCTACGTGCTGACACAAGGACGACAACGCAAGTTCCCGGCTCTCCGGGGCGAACTTCGACCCGACCCTTCCGGCGGGTGCGAGGAGGCCCGATCCCGTTTCCCCCAACCGCTGCAGCAATGGGTCCCCCCAGACCGAGCGCTCGGCACATTTCAAAGCAAAACCTCTGAGGAGTCAGTTGATGAAGAGTCAGTTCAAGCTCGCGACCGTTGCCGCCGCAATGGGTCTGTTGGGCGCTACTTCCGCACAAGCCGTCGATTGGGGCGGCTATTTCCGTGTTGGTCCTGGCGCGACGAAGAAGGACGATTCGCGCGCGTGCTATGCCCTGAGCGGCGCGGGCATGAAGTACCGGCTGGGCAACGAGTGCGACTTCTACGGCGAGTTCCTGCTGAGCCAGGGTTTCAAGTCGGACGGCGTGGAGTACAAGGC
>NZ_JBFUEB010000205.1:0-5127 GCF_056404395.1 Rhizobacter sp. P2_D12
GTCGATGCCCTCGACGCGCAGGATGCGCGCCGCCAGATCGAGGCGCGCGGCCTGTTCGTCAGCGCCGTCGAACCGGCGCGCGGCGCGCGCCTGGCCAGCTCGCGCGGCGCCAAATTATCTTTGGTCCTGTTCAGTCAGGAGCTGCTCGCGCTGCTCAATGCCGGCCTGGGCATCGTCGAAAGCCTCGAAGCCCTGCTGGAAAAGGAAAGTGCCGCGCCCACCCGCGCCGTGCTCGAACGCCTGCTCGGCGGCCTGCGCGAAGGCAAGCGCTTTTCGGCCGTGCTGGCGGCGCAGCCGGCGCTGTTCCCGCCGCTGTACATCGGCATCGTGCGCGCCGCCGAAGGCACCAGCGACCTGCCGCGCGCACTGACGCGCTACATCGATTACCAGCAGCGCATCGACACCGTGCGCGCCAAAATCGTCAGCGCCTCGATCTATCCGGTGATCCTGCTGATGGTCGGCGGGGGCGTGTCCGGCTTTTTGATCGGCTACGTGGTGCCCAAATTCGCCGAGGTCTACCAGGGCGCGGGCCGCGACCTGCCGTGGCTGTCGCAGCGGCTGCTGGACTGGGGCCAGTTCGCGTCCGGCCACGGGACGGCAATCCTGGCCGGCGCCGTGCTGGTGGTGGCCAGCATCGTGGCCGGCATTCGTCACCTGCGCCGTAGCGGCGGCATGGGCCGGCTGCTGCGCCGCGTGCCCGGCATCGGCGAGCGTGCCCGCGTGTATGAACTCTCGCGCCTGTACCTGACGCTCGGCATGCTGACCGAAGGCGGCATCACGATCGTCGGCGCCATTGAAACCGTGCAGCAGATGGTCTCGCCGCACCTGGCCAAAAACCTGTCGGCGGCGCGCGCCGCGATCGAGTCGGGCGAGCCGATGTCGAACGCCTTCGAAGCCCATGGCCTGACCACGCCGATCTCGCTGCGCATGCTGCGCGTGGGCGAGCGCACGGGCGAGATGGGGCCGATGCTGACCCAGTCGGCCGCGTTCTACGATGGCGAGATCGGGCGCTGGATCGACCGCTTCACGCGCACCTTCGAGCCGCTTCTGATGGCGGCGATCGGCCTTGTGGTCGGCGCCATTGTCGTGCTGCTGTACATGCCGATCTTCGACCTGGCAGGAGACATGTCATGAACACGCACGCCGATTCCGTGGCCGCCGCGCCGTTCGATCCCGCCATCCTGGCGCAGGCACGCGCCGCCGCGAACGTCTCGCGCCGGGGCCTCGTGGCCGAGCTGGAAGCGCTGACCGGGCGCGATGCGCGCGAGCTGGTGCAGGCCCTGGCCGCGCTGTTTGCGCTGCCGGTGATGGAAACGGGCGAGATGCTGCTGCTCGCGCCGGCATTCGACCTGCTGCCGCTGGCGCAGGCGCTGTCGCGCCATTGCGCGCTGCTGCGCCACGCCGACGGGCGCCTGGTGGGCGTGGTGGCCGATCCGTTCGATCTCGACCTGCAGACGTGGCTCGGCGCCCAGGCCCGCGCCACACCTGGCCGGCCGCTCGACCTGTGCCTGGCGCAGCAGGCCGACATCCAGGCCTACCTGTCCAAGCAGGAAGAATCGGCGCGCGCCGTCGATTCGCTCGTGGGCGGGGCAGCCGACGGCCGGCGCGACGGCAAGATCGGCACCGTGCTGTCGTTCGCGTCGGTGTCCGAAGCGGGCAGCCCGGCCGTCAAGCTGGTCAACTCCACGCTGTACGACGCGCTGAAAGCCGGCGCCTCGGACATCCACCTGGAAAGCACGGCCGGCGGCCTGGCCGTGAAGTACCGTGTGGACGGCGTACTCGATCACGCCACGACGGTGGGCGGCATCGAACTGGCCGAGCACATCATCTCGCGCCTGAAGGTGCTGGCCGAACTCGATATCGCCGAGCGCCGCGTGCCGCAGGACGGGAGCTTTAGGGTCGAGGCGGCCGGGCGCGACATCGACCTGCGCGTGTCGATCATGCCGAGCATCCACGGCGAAGATGCGGTAATCCGTATTCTGGACAAGCGCGCGATGATCGAGGCCTACGGCTCGCTCACGCTCGAAGCGCTGGGGTTTGACGCGCCATCGCTCGTCACGCTGCGCCACCTGGCGCAGGAAGCCTACGGCATGCTGCTGGTGACTGGCCCCACCGGCTCGGGCAAGACTACGACGCTGTACGCGGCGCTGACCGAAATCCACAACGGCCGCGAAAAGATCATCACGATCGAAGACCCGGTGGAGTACCAGCTGCCCGGCATCCTGCAAATCCCGGTCAACGAAAAGAAGGGCCTGACCTTCGCCAAGGGCCTGCGCTCGATCCTGCGGCATGACCCCGACAAGATCATGGTCGGCGAGATCCGCGACCGCGAAACTKCCGAAATCGCGGTGCAGTCGGCGCTGACCGGTCACCTGGTCCTGACGACCGTCCACGCCAACAATGTGTTCGACGTGTTCGGGCGCTTCACGCACATGGGCATCGATCCGTATGCGTTCGTCTCGGCCCTGAACGGCATCTGGGCCCAGCGCCTGATCCGCATGAACTGCCCGCGCTGCGGCGAGCGGCACGACCCGACCGATCTCGAACTGGCGTCGGTGCACCTGGAACGCGCCGAGGTGGGCGACTACCTGTTCATGCGTGGGAAAGGCTGCGGCGATTGCCGTGGCACCGGCTACAAGGGCCGCCGTTCGATCGCCGAAATCCTGACCCTGAACGACGAGATCCGCGAGCTGATCGTCGACAAGCAGCCAATCCGCCGCATCAAGGCTGCGGCCCATGCCAACGGCACGCGCAGCCTGCGCCTGGCCGCGCTCGACCTGGTGCGGCGCGGCGCCACCACCATCGATGAAATCAAGCGAGTGACCCTGCATGCGTAAGCGCCTTGGACACACCCTGCGCCTGGGCATTGCCAGCGATGGCCTGGCCCTGGTCAGGATCAACCGCCTGTTCGGCGGCGCGCCCGTGCTGCTGGCCGAGCAGCGGCTCGACCTGTTCGCGCCCGATGCGCTGGCCACGGGGCTGCGCGCGCTGTTTGCCGACCATGCGCCTGGCGGCTGGACGGTGAGTGTCGTGCTGGCCGATGAATTGATCCGCCTGTGGCAGGTCACGCCGCCGCAAGAAGCCACGCGCATGGGCGACCTCGAAGGGGCGGCCGCGCTGCGCTTCCAGCACCTGTTCGGGGCGCCGCCTTCCGAGTGGGTGATCCGCGCCGACTGGGATGCGGCCCGGCCGTTCCTGGCCAGCGCCGCGCCACTGAACCTGCTCGATGGCCTGCAGCTGGCTGCCCAGACCCACCGCTTTCATCTGGTCGACATCCGGCCGCAGTTTGTCGCCGCGCTCAATCAGTGGCGCCAGGCGCGCAGGGCAGGTGCGTGGTTCGGCCAGGTGCATGGCGGCGTGCTGTCGCTCGCGGCGTATGACGGCGCGGTTTTGATGGCCGTGCGCAGCAGCCCGATCCCGGCCGGCGCCGATCGCGACTGGCTGGAAGCGCACGTGGCGCGCGAAGCGCTGCGCGTGGGCGTGGGGCGGCCCGAACGGCTGCAACTGTGCGGCGCCGCGCCGGCCGCCTGGGGCAGCAGCCCGGGGCGCCTGAAATTCGCCTGCAGCCTGTTGGAGCAGAACGCCGGCGACGGCTGGTCCGACCTGGCGCGCCTGGCGCGCACGGGAGCGCCCGCGTGAAGCGTACCCGCATCGATTTCGCCCCGCCGGGCCTGCGCCGCACGCTGTTTCGCACGCCGCCACGCCTTGTCTTCCTGCTGCCTGCCGTGCTGGCGATGTGCGTGCCGGCAGGCGTCATGACACAGCGCTACGTCGAGCAGCAGCAGGAGCTGACCGACTTGCAGGCGGCGCTGGCCGTGCGCAGTGCGCCGCCGCCCGTCGTGGTGGCGGCCGCGCCGAAGGTCACCCTGGCGCCGGCGCAGGTCACCGCTGTCAACGCCGCCGTGGGGCAACTGAACCTGCCATGGCGCGACCTGGCGGCGGCACTGGCAGACGCCACGCCAGCCTCGATCGCGCTGCTGGCGCTGGAACCCGACGCCAAGCGGCRCACGCTGCGCATCAGCGCCGAAGCAAAAAACAGCGACGACATGCTGGCCTACATCACCCGCCTGCAGGCCGAGGAATGGTTCACGGGTGTGGTGCTGATGCGCCATGAAGTGATGCAGGAAGACCCGAACCGGCCACTGCGTTTCCAGGTCAGCGTGCAATGGGGGACGCCATGACGCTCGCGACCCTGCCATTGCGCGCGCGCCTGCTGCTCGCGCGCGTCAATCCGCTGGTGGCGCTCGTCGTGGCGCTGCTCGTGGCCGGCGCAGCCGTGCAGGTCGCGCTGGTGCCGGCGCGCACCCGGCTCGAAGCAGACTACGAGGCCGCGCGCCGCCTCGCGCGTACGCCATTGCCACCACGCCCGGCACCAAGCGCACCGCCACCGAGCAGCGACCAGAACCTGGCGCAGTTCTACGCGACGCTGGGCGATGCCCGTAGCGTGGAGCGCCAGTTGAAAGCGGTGTTCGCACTGGCCGCGCGCCATGGCTTGACGCTGGAGCAGGGCGAGTACCGCACCACCGTTGACCGCAACGCCCGGCTGGTCGCGTATCAGGTCAACCTGCCCGTCAAGGGCAGTTACGCGGCAATCTGGCAGTTTGCGATGGACGTCCTGCGCGCGGTGCCGCATGCCTCGCTCGACGACGTGGCGTTTCGCCGCGACGCCATCGGCGAGGCAGGCGTCGATGCGCGGCTGCGCCTGACGTTCTATCTTGCCGAGCGCAGCGCAGCATCGGGAGAAGCACGATGAAGCCTCGTCATATCGCCATGGGTGGCGCGCTGGCGCTGGCCGCGGGCCTGGTCGTGTTTGGCGACACGACCCCTGACAACACGCTGGCCGAACCGGCCGAGCGCGTGGCCAAGACGGCTGCCACCGCGCCCGCGCGTAGTACGGCTGCGGTGGTCGCCCAGCCCGTTGCGGACACCGCGATCATGCGTCTGGTCCCGCGCGACGAGTTGATCGGCGCCGACGGCGAGCGCTTCGGCGAGGGCGGGCAGGGCCTGTTCGCGCGCCACGACTGGACGCCGCCACCGCCGCCGCCATCGAACGTGCCACCGCCACCACCGCCGCCGCCCGTGGCGCCGCCTTTGCCGTTCAAGTACATCGGCAAGTCGCTCCAGGAC
>NZ_JBFUEB010000206.1:0-5023 GCF_056404395.1 Rhizobacter sp. P2_D12
CGCTGATCTCGACCAGCGTCGAGCGCGTCGAGCAGGGCAGTGCGCTGGTCGACGAGGCCGGCTCGACCATGGCCGAGGTGGTGGCGTCGATCCGACGCGTCACCGACATCATGGGCG
Organism: Rhizobacter sp. P2_D12; assembly: GCF_056404395.1. NCBI lineage: Bacteria > Pseudomonadati > Pseudomonadota > Betaproteobacteria > Burkholderiales > Sphaerotilaceae > Rhizobacter > Rhizobacter sp. P2_D12. The sequence goes on from NZ_JBFUEB010000206.1 coordinate 118, forward strand.
AGATCACGTCGGCGAGCGCCGAGCAGTCGGCCGGCGTGAGCCAGGTCGGCGAAGCGATCACGCAGATGGACCAGGCGACGCAGCAGAACGCGGCGCTGGTCGAGCAGAGCGCCGCCGCGGCGGAAAGCCTGAAGAACCAGGCGGCGCAGCTGCTGCAGGGCGTGGCGGTGTTCAAGCTGGCGGCTTGAACGACACTCCCCGCTCGGGCTGAGTACCACCTCGTTCGGGCTGCACCACCTCGTTCGGGCTGCACCACCCCGTTCGGGCTGAGCACCAGCCCGTTCGGGCTGAGCACCACCCCGTTCGGGCTGAGCCTGTCGAAGCCCTGCCCGCCGGACTCCCCGCTCCGACAGCGCCCTTCGGCCCCACCCTTCGACACGGCCCCTCGACAAGCTCGGTCCCTGCTCAGGGCGAACGGCTCCCCCTTTTCGCTCGCCCTGAAACGGTTCTCCGAAAGATCGGTTTGCCGAGGAGATACGAGGCGAACCGCCCTCTTTTGCTTTGACGTCCGCCGCAGGCCCGCCGGGACAATTGTTCATGGCCCGTTACAGCCTGCCGCTCGCGTGCCGATAACGGATCCACATCCGCTCTACCGAGATCCCGCCATGTCCAAGCCCCTGATCCTGTCCACCTTGTTCGCCGCCGTGCTCGGCGCCGTGTCGATCGCCGCACCGGCCAAGGAAGGCAATGCCACCGCCGCCGAAGCGACGGCCATGGTCAAGAAGGGCGTCGCCTACATCAAGGCGAGCGGCAAGGACAAGGCCTACGCCGAGATCAACAACAAGGCCGGCCAGTTCACCGACCGCGACCTGTACCTGGTGGTCTACGGCCTGGACGGCGTCGTGCGCGCGCACGGGGCCAACGAGAAGATGATCGGCAAGAACCTGCTCGAGCTCAAGGACGTCGACGGCAAGGCCTTCGTCAAGGAACGCGTCGAGCTGGCACAGTCCAAGGGCACCTTCTGGCAGGACTACAAGTTCACCAACCCGGTCAGCAAGAAGATCGAGCCCAAGAGCGCCTACTGCGAGCGCCTGGACGACGTCGCCGTCTGCGGCGGCATCTACAAGTAAGCCGGCCGCGCCGCACACCCCGGGCTCGCCATGAAACTCGGACTCAAGCTGCTGGCTGCGCCGGTGCTCACCGCCGTGGTGGTGTTCTCGATGGCCTCGCTGAACACCGCGCTGATGAGCGCCGAGGCCTCGAACAACGCCGAAGGCTTCCGCAACGACCTCGAGGCCTTCCGCACCATCACCAGCGTGCAGGACCAGCTGGGCCAGCTGCATGCCGGCACCTACCGCACGGTGGCGCTGATCGCCTCGCTGGACGAGCCGAAGGTCAAGGCCTTCCGCGACTCGCTGGGCAACCAGCTGGCGGGCCTGAAGCGCACGCTCGCCGGGCTCTCCGACGGTGCCGCCGGCGACGCCGGGATGGCCACCGCGCTGAAGACCGCCGGCGCGCAGATCGACAAGTACCGCGGCCAGGCCGATTCGGCGATCGACCTGTCGTCGGTCGACCCGAACACCGGCATCGCCGCGATGCAGGGCGCCGACGAAACCTTCGGCGCGCTCGCCAAGGGCCTGGGCGCGCTCGTCGCACGCATGGACCAGCAGTCGTCCGCCGCAATGGACGCGTCGACCGCGCGCTCGCGCCGCACCAGCCTGCTGCTCGGCCTGCTGGGCCTGCTGGCCGCCGCCGCGACCGTCGGCGTGGCCTGGTGGATGCAGCGCCGCATCGTCAATGAACTCGCCCGCGCGGCACGCGTGGCCCATGAGGTGGCCGGCGGCAACCTCGCCGTCGACGCCCGCAGCGAGCGCAGCGACGAGGTCGGCGACCTGATGCGCGCACTGCAGCGGATGGCGCAGCAGCTCAGCGGTTCGCTCGCGACGGTGCTCGAATCGTCGTCGTCGATCGAGAACGCCAGCGCCGAGATCGCCACCGGCAACCAGGACCTGAGCCGCCGCACCGAACAGACCGCGAGCAACCTGCAGCAGGCCGCGTCGTCGATGGAGCAGCTGACCGGCACCGTCAAGCAGAGTGCCGACTCGGCCCGCCAGGCGAACCAGCTGGCCTCGTCGGCCGCCGAGGTCGCCGCCCGCGGCGGTTCGGTGGTGGCCCAGGTCGTCACGACGATGGACGAGATCAATGCCTCGTCGAAGAAGATCGGCGACATCATCGGCGTGATCGACGGCATCGCGTTCCAGACCAACATCCTCGCGCTGAACGCGGCGGTGGAAGCCGCACGCGCCGGCGAACAGGGCCGCGGCTTCGCGGTCGTCGCCGGCGAGGTGCGCAGCCTGGCCCAGCGCTCGGCCCAGGCCGCGCGCGAGATCAAGGGGCTGATCGGCGCCTCGGTCGACAAGGTCGATTCGGGTTCGCGCCTGGTGGCGGATGCCGGCCGCACGATGAGCGAGATCGTCGGCTCGGTGCAACGCGTCACCGACATCATCAGCGAGATCACCGCCGCTGCCGCCGAACAGAGCGACGGCATCGGCCAGGTCAACGGCTCGGTCACGCAGCTCGACCAGATGACGCAGCAGAACGCCGCGCTGGTGGAGCAGTCGGCCGCGGCCGCAGAAAGCTTGAAAGACCAGGCGGCGCGGCTGCGCGCCATCGTCAACAACTTCCAGCTCGCCGGAGAGCGTCCATGAACCTCACGCACCTGATGCGCCACTTCACCATCCGCACCCGCATGCTGGGTGCCATCGCCATCGTGCTGGCGCTGCTCGCGCTGGTCGGCGGCGCCGGCCTGACCGGCCTGCTGCGCCTGCAGTCGCTCAGCACCGAGTTCATGACCAATTCCTTCGTCGACAGCAACACGCTGGCCGCGCTGCGCACCGCGCTCGGCGACATGCGCGTCGCCGAGAAGGAGATGATCGTCAACTACGAGAAGCCCGAGCAGGTGACGAACTTCAGCGGGCAGTGGAACGCCGCCCGCGAACGCGCGCTGGCGCAGATCAAGGTGCTCAAGAGCGGCAAGGAAGATGCCGGCACCGTGGTGGCCGCGCGCATGGAGACCGAACTCGGCGCCTATGCCACCGCGATGGCGCCGGTGATCCGCCAGCTGGAGAACAGCGGCTACGACTCGGCCACCGTCGCCAACAAGGTGATGGGCCGGGCGAAGGACGCCGCGGCCTCGGCCGAGAAATCGGCCGTCGAGCTGCAGAAGATCCTGGTCGGCGAAGGCGCGCAGGCCGAAGCCGCGCGCCAGGCGATGACGAAGCAGACCATCCTGCTGTTCGCTCTGGCCGTGGGCCTGGCGATCGTCATCGTCGTGCCGGCCACCGTCGTCAACATGCAGAGCATCTGCACGCCGATCAGCCAGGCCCAGGCGCTGGCCGCGTCGATCGCGCGCGGCGACCTGACCAACGACGTGCAACTGGTCGGCAGCGATGAATCGGCCCAGCTGATGCGGGCCCTGTCGGACATGCAGGGCGCGCTGCGCCAGTTGGTCGGCCAGGTGCGCAACTCGACCGACAGCATCACCACCGCCAGCAGCGAGATCGCCAGCGGCAACCAGGACCTGAGCGCGCGCACCGAGCAGACCGCCTCCAACCTGCAGCAGGCCGCCTCGTCGATGGAGCAACTGACCGGCACCGTCAAGCAGAGCGCCGACTCGGCCCGCCAGGCCAACCAGCTGGCCTCGTCGGCCGCCGAGGTCGCCGCCCGCGGCGGCGCGGTCGTCTCGCAGGTCGTCTCGACCATGGACGAGATCAACGCGTCGTCCAAGAAGATCTCCGACATCATCGGCGTGATCGACGGCATCGCCTTCCAGACCAACATCCTGGCGCTGAACGCCGCGGTCGAAGCCGCCCGYGCCGGCGAGCAGGGCCGCGGCTTCGCGGTCGTCGCCGGCGAGGTGCGCAGCCTGGCCCAGCGTTCGGCCCAGGCCGCCAAGGAGATCAAGGCGCTGATCGGCGCCTCGGTCGAGAAGGTCGACTCCGGCTCGCGCCTGGTGGCCGATGCCGGCCACACCATGAAGGAGATCGTCGGCTCGGTCCAGCGCGTCTCCGACATCATCGGCGAGATCACCGCGTCGTCGTCCGAACAGAGCGACGGCATCGGCCAGATCAACACGGCGGTCACGCAACTCGACCAGATGACGCAGCAGAACGCCGCGCTGGTGGAAGAATCAGCGGCCGCCGCCGAAAGCCTGAAGGACCAGGCCCAGCGCCTGGCTTCGGTCGTGGCCACGTTCCGGCTCGAAGCGGGCAGCCCGGTGGCGGTGGCGAAACCGGCCGCGCCGGCACCTGCCCCCGTCGCCAAGCCGGCGAGCGCCGCCGCCAAGCCGGTGGCGAGGACCCCGCCGGCCGTGAAGAAAGTCGCGGCAGCGGCCTCTGCACCGGCACCGGCACCGGCACCGGCACCGGCACCGGCACCCGCCCCCACCGCAGCCCCCGCGCCCGCGCCGGCCCCCGTGGTCGCCAAGGCCCCGGCCCCCGCCGCGGTCAGCACCCCCGGCGACGACTGGGAAACCTTCTGAGCCCCCGAACTGGCGGGCCGGCGGCGCACTGATCGACCCTTCAGTTCGCCCCGCTTGCGCCGATAGTCAGGTCAGCGACGACACCACCGCCCCACGCATCCGACGACAGGACCCACCCATGGACATGATCCACGAAGCTTCCCACGTGGCCCGGCATGAAGCCGCCCGCGCGGCCACCGCCGCCCAGTCCGGCGGCGAGTTCCTGACCTTCCGCCTGGGCGCCGAGGAATACGGCATCGACATCCTGAAGGTCCAGGAGATCCGCTCCTACGAGGCCCCCACCCGCATCGCCAACGCCCCGTCCTTCATCAAGGGCGTGGTCAACCTGCGCGGCGTCATCGTCCCCATCGTCGACCTGCGCCTGAAGCTCGGCTGCGACACCGCCGACTACAACAGCTTCACCGTCGTGATCGTGCTGAACGTGCG
>NZ_JBFUEB010000207.1:0-5001 GCF_056404395.1 Rhizobacter sp. P2_D12
CTCATTCAAGGCATTGGACAGGACAGACATGGACAAGACGCGAGCCGGCCACAACGTGGTCGTGGTCGGCACCCAGTGGGGTGACGAAGGCAAGGGCAAGGTGGTGGACTGGCTGACCGACCACGCGCGGGCGGTGGTGCGCTTCCAGGGCGGCCACAACGCCGGCCACACGCTGGTCATCAAGGGCGTGAAGACGGCGTTGCAGCTGATCCCGTCGGGCATCATGCGCGAAGGCGTGGCCTGCTACATCGGCAACGGCGTGGTGGTCGACCCGGTGCACCTGCTCGGCGAGATCGAGCGCCTCGAGGCGATCGGGCTGGAAGTGCGTTCGCGCCTGTTCATCAGCGAATCCTGCCCGCTGATCCTGCCGTTCCACGTCGAGGTCGACAAGGCGCGCGAAGCGCTGCGCGAGACCAGCGGGGCCGGCAAGATCGGCACCACCGGCAAGGGCATCGGCCCGGCCTACGAAGACAAGGTGGCGCGCCGCGCGCTGCGCGTGCAGGACCTGAAGCACCCGGAGCGCTTCGCGAAGAAGCTGCGCGAGCTGCTGGAGTTGCACAACTTCGCGCTCGGCGGCTATTTGAAGTCGAAGCCGCTGGAGTTCCAGCCCATCTTCGACCTGGCGATGAAGGTGGCCGAGCAGCTCAAGCCGATGCTGGCCGACGTGGGCTATACGCTGTTCACCAGGCACCACGAGGGCGCCAACATCCTCTTCGAAGGCGCGCAGGGCACGCTGCTCGACATCGACCACGGCACCTATCCGTWCGTSACSTCGWGSAACTGCGTGGCCGGCAATGCSGCSGCAGGCGCCGGCGTCGGKCCGGAGATGCTGCACTACATCCTGGGCATCACCAAGGCCTACACGACGCGCGTGGGCAGTGGCCCGTTCCCGACCGAACTCGACATGGCCGAACCGGGCACGGTGGGGCACCACCTGTCCACCGTCGGCCAGGAGCGCGGCACCGTGACCGGCCGCCCACGCCGCTGCGGCTGGCTGGATGCGGCGCTGCTGAAGCGCTCGATGATCATCAACGGCATCTCGGGCCTGTGCATCACCAAGCTCGACGTGCTGGACGGCCTGCCCGAGATCAAGGTCTGCGTCGGCTACGAGTTGAACGGCAAGCGCATCGACATCCTGCCGCTGGATGCCGACGACATCGTCGCCTGCCGGCCGATCTACGACACCTTCCCCGGCTGGACCGAGCGCACCGCCGGCATCACGCAATGGGATGCGCTGCCGCTGAATGCGCGGCGCTACCTGGAGCGGGTGCAGGAGTTCATCGGACGGCCGATCGACATGGTGTCGACCGGCCCCGATCGCGAGCACACGATTCTGCTGCGCCACCCCTACCAAGCCTGACGCTCCAGGAGCCTTTCACATGCTGACCGACGACGGCAAACACCTCTACGTGTCCTGGGACGAGTACCACATGCTGATCGAGCGCCTGGCGCTCAAGGTGCATGCCTCGGGCTGGGAGTTCGACCAGATCCTGTGCCTGGCGCGCGGCGGCATGCGCCCGGGCGACGTGCTGTCGCGCGTGTTCGACAAGCCGCTGGGCATCATGTCGACCAGTTCGTACCGCGCCGAGGCCGGCACCATCCAGGGCCGGCTCGACATGGCGAAGTACATCACGCTGCCCAAGGGCGAACTGGCGGGGCGGGTGCTGCTGGTCGACGACCTGGCGGATTCGGGCGTCACGCTGCGCGCGGTGGTCGACCGGCTGCGCGGCATGCCGGCGATATCCGAGCTGCGCTCGGCGGTGATCTGGACCAAGGGCGTGTCGAGCTACACGCCGGACTACTACGTCGAGTTGCTGCCGACGAGCCCGTGGATCCACCAGCCGTTCGAGGAGTACGACGAACTCCGCCCGGACGGATTGGCGAAGAAATTCGCGATTTGACGGGACGGGCCGCACAAAGCAAAAAGCCAGCACGATGTGCTGGCCTTGCTGCTGACTTCCTTCGAATCGATCTTTCGATCGTGGTGCCCAGGAGAGGACTCGAACCTCCACGGAGTTACCCGCTAGTACCTGAAACTAGTGCGTCTACCAATTCCGCCACCTGGGCATCTCAGGAAGCCTGCGACTATAGCATGAGCGAATGTCGCGGCTTCATCCGACCCACGCAATGGGTCCCACAAAAGCAAAAGGCCAACACCTTCGTGTTGGCCCTGCTTCATACCTGCAATTTATTGATTATTCTTGGTGCCCAGGAGAGGACTCGAACCTCCACGGAGTTACCCGCTAGTACCTGAAACTAGTGCGTCTACCAATTCCGCCACCTGGGCATTTCAGGAAGTCTTGGACTATATCATCAAAAACAACAACTTCTCAAACGCAACGCAAGTCGGCAACGAACTGATGAGCGAAGTCGAGGGCACGGTGCAAGGCCACCGTGACGGCCACGGATTCCTGATCCGCGACGACCGCCAGCCCGATCTCTACCTCTCGCCGCAGGAGATGCGCGCGGTGCTGCACCGCGACCGCGTCAAGGCGCGCGTGATCCGCTACGACCGCAAGGGCCGGCCCGAGGGCCGCGTGCTCGAGATCATCGAGCGCAAGAAGGCGCCGATCATCGGCCGCCTGMTGCATGAAAGCGGCATCTGGCTGGTGGCCCCCGAGGACAAGCGCTACGGCCAGGACATCATGGTGCCGAAGAACGCGATCGCGAATGCGACCGCGGGCCAGGTGGTCGCGATCGAATTGACCGAGCCGCCGTCGCTGTATTCGCAGCCGATGGGCCGCGTCACCGAGGTGCTGGGCGAGATCGACGACCCCGGCATGGAGATCGAGATCGCGGTGCGCAAGTACGAGGTGCCGCACCGCTTCTCGCCCGAGACGCTGGGCCAGGCGGCGAGCCTGCCCGACAAGATCCGCAGCATCGACCGCAAGGACCGCATCGACCTCACCGACGTCGCGCTGGTGACGATCGACGGCGAGGACGCGCGCGACTTCGACGACGCGGTGTACTGCGAGCCGGTGTCCATCGGGCGCGGCAAGAGCGCCTTCGAGGGCTGGCGCCTGGTGGTGGCCATCGCCGACGTCAGCCACTACGTGAAGCCGAACGAGCCGATCGACGAGGACGCCTACGAGCGCGCCACCTCGGTCTACTTCCCGCGCCGCGTCATCCCGATGCTGCCGGAGAAGCTGTCCAACGGGCTGTGCTCGCTGAACCCGAACGAGGACCGCCTCGCGATGGTGTGCGACATGCTCGTCACGCCCGCCGGCGAGATCCACGCCTACCAATTCTTCCCGGCGGTGATCTGCTCGCATGCGCGCTTCACCTACAACGAGGTGGCGGCCATCCTCGGCAACACGCGCGGGCCCGAAGCCGCACGGCGCAAGGACCTGGTGCCGCACCTGCTGCACCTGCACGAGGTGTACCGCGCGCTGCTGAAAGAGCGCAGCAAGCGCGGCGCGGTCGATTTCGAGACCACCGAGACGCAGATCGTCTGCGACGACAACGGGCGCATCGAGAAGATCGTGCCGCGCACCCGAACCGAGGCGCACAAGCTGATCGAAGAGGCGATGCTCGCCGCCAACGTCTGCTCGGCCGACTTCATCGCGAGCCACAAGCACGCATCGCTGTACCGCGTGCACGAAGGCCCGACGCCCGAGAAGAAGACGCTGCTGCAGAACTACCTGAAGACGCTGGGCCTCGGCCTGAGCGTCAGCGACGACCCGAAGCCGGGCGAGTTCCAGGCCATCGCCGCGGCGACGAAGGACCGGCCGGACGCGATGCAGATCCACTCGATGCTGCTGCGTTCGATGCAGCAGGCGATCTACACCCCCATCAACAGCGGCCACTTCGGGCTGGCTTACGAGGCCTACACGCACTTCACGAGCCCGATCCGCCGCTACCCCGACTTGCTGGTGCACCGCGTGATCAAGGCGCTGCTGCACGGCAAGCGCTACAGCATCGTCACCGGGGCGCTGGAGCCGGCCTCGAAGGCCAGGCGCGGCGCGAACGCCGAGGAAGAGACCTGGGAGGTGGCGGGCGCGCATTGCAGCGCCAACGRGCGTCGCGCCGACGAGGCCTCGCGCGACGTCGAGGCCTGGCTGAAGTGCCGCTTCATGCGCGAGCACCTCGGCGAGGAGTACGGCRGCACCGTCACCGCGGTCACGAGCTTCGGGCTGTTCGTCACGCTCGACGGCCTGTATGTCGAGGGGCTCATCCACATCACCGAACTGGGCGGCGAGTACTTCAAGTTCGACGAGGCGCGCCAGGAACTGCGCGGCGAACGCTCCGGCGTGCGCTACACCGTGGGCGCACGCGTGCGCGTGCAGGTCAGCCGGGTCGACCTGGACGGCCGCAAGATCGACTTCCGCATGGTGCACGAGGGCAGCGACGATGGCATCCCGGCGCGCCCTCGGCGCAGCACCGACAAGGCTGCCGGCGCTGCGGCCGAGCTGGCTGCGGTGAAGGGGGCGGACCGTGCGGCCAAGGCCGGCACGAAGGCCGCCAAGGGCAAGGCCGCGCATCCGGTGCGTGCCGCGAAATCGGCGGCACGCAAGAGCGGCGGCAAGGCACCCAGCAAGACCGCGCGGCGGCGCTGATTCAGCGGCGCAGCTGCAGCGCGTGCAGGGCTTCGATGAGGTCCGAAGCACGCAGCGGAGTGACCGGCGAGCGGTCGGCCGCGTGGCCGTGCTGCCATGCGGCCTCGGCCGCGACGGCCTGCGGCGCGTCGCTGCGGGTCGACCAGCGGCCTCCCAGCCAGCCGGCCAGCACGTCGCCGGTGCCGGCAGTGGCGAGTGCCGCATTGCCGGTCGGGTTGATGAACGGCAGTTGGCCCGGCGCGGCCACCACGCTGCCCGAGCCCTTCAGCACGACGACGCTGTGCAGTTCGTCGGCCAGCGCCTGCGCGGCGCCGACGCGATCGGCCTGCACCGCCTTCGTGCCGCTGCCGAGCAGTCGCGCCGCTTCGAGCGGGTGCGGCGTCAGCACGCTCGGGCGGCCGCCGCGGCCGCGCGCGGCCAGCAATTGGCGCAGGCCGGTGTCGTG
>NZ_JBFUEB010000208.1:0-4647 GCF_056404395.1 Rhizobacter sp. P2_D12
GCGCCAGCCGCAGCAGCGCGGCCAGCGCCGCCCGCCCGGCCGCGCGCTCATGCCAGGCCGCAGCCAGCTCGCGCAGCGGCTCGAAGTAGGCCGGTGCCAGCATCAGCACCATCAGCCCCTCGCCCATCGACAGGCGCCGTCCCCAGGCCCCGAAGCCGATGCTGCCGAGCAGGTGGAAGCCGACGTACACCGCGACCATCGCGACGCCCAGCGACGCGAACAGCTCCAGCACCGCCGACGAGACGAAGGCGATGCGCAGCACGGCCATCGTGCGCCGGTGCAGCCGCGCCGACTGCGCGGCCAGGCGCCGCGCCGCGGCGTCGACCGCACCCAGCGCGCGCAGCGTCGCGAGGCCGCGCAGGCGGTCCAGCAGGAAGGCGCCCTGCTGCCCCGCCTCGTCCATTTGCGCCTCGCTCGCGGCCTGCGCCCTCCAACCCACCAGCGCCATGAACAGCGGCACCACCGGCGCCGCCAGCAGCAGCACCAGCGCCGCCGCCCACGACCACCAGGCGACCAGCGCGAGGATCGCGAGCGGCACGCAACGCACGCGCCACAACGCGATGTCGACCTTGGCCAGGTACGGCAGCACCGCCTCGGCCTGCTCGGCCAGCTCGTGCGCCAGCTGGCCGGCATGCGGCCGGCGCGCATCGAGCGGCGAGGTCGCGAGCCAGGCATCGAGCGCCTGGGCCCGCCAGCGCGACAGCTGCAGCCGGGCGGCGACGAAGGCAAGGCGCCGGCCCCAGGCGTCGAGCCCGATGCGCGCGGCCACGACGGCCAGCAGCGCGAAGGCCCAGGGCACGAGGGCGTGCAGGCCGCCGCCGTCCGCGATGCACTGCAGCGCGAAGGCCAGCACGACCCACTGCAGCACCCCCAGCAGCGACGCGGCCAACTGCAAAGCCGTCGCCAGGCGGCTGACGCCGGCGACCGGGCGCCGGGCGTCGGTCGGGTCCTGCATGCGCGCGAGACTAGGGCCGCGCCTGTCCCGCGTCAATCGCGATCTGACGCGATAAGCGTTGGCTATCATCTGCCCATGAAGCTGTCGAGCTTGCGGGCCCTGGTGGCCGCCATCGAGGAAGGCAGCCTGCGCTCCGCGGCCCGGCGCCTGGGCGTCTCGCAGCCGGCGTTGACCAAGATGGTCCGCGAACTCGAACGCGAACTCTCGACGACGCTGCTGCTGCGCTCGACCACCGGCGTGGTCGCCACCGCGCAAGGCCGGGTCCTCCACGAGCGCGCGATCGCCGCCGACCGCGAGCTGTCGCAGGCCGTCGACCAGATCCGCCAGCTCGACGGCCGCATGACCGGCGCCCTGACCATCGCCGCCGTGCCGCTGGCCGTGATGCTGCTGATCCCGCAGGCGCTGCGCAGCTTCGGCCACGAGTTTCCGGACATCCAGCTGCGCATCGTCGAAGAGCTCTACATCGCGCAGCTCACGCGGCTGCGCAAGGGCGAGTTCGACATCGCGCTCGGGCCGCTGCCGGAGCAGTTGCCGCCCGGCGAGTTCGCCGTCCAGACGCTGATGCCGATCGCGATGGTCATCGTCGTGCGCAAGGGCCATCCGATGGCGCGCGCGCGCAGCCTCGCCGACCTCGCCGCCGCGCCCTGGGTCTACACCGGCGCAAGCGCCGGCTCGGGCTACGCGAAGCTGCTGTTCGAACGCCACGGGCTGAAGCCGCCGCCGGCGGGCGCGCTCGTCAACTCGACACTGGGCCTGCTGTCGGTCATCGCGGGCGGCAACTGCGTCGGCCTGTTGCCGCGGCAGATCGCGGTGCATCCCTTCGCGGCCCAGCACCTGGACGTGATCGACGTCGCCGAGGGCCCGCTCGAGCTGACGATCGGCGCGCTGGCGCGGGCCGAGGCGGCGCTGCAGCCTGCCGTGCGCCATTTCCTGGCCCACCTGCACCGCGCGGCGCACCACCTGGCCGCCGCGGACGCCGTATTTCAAGCCGGACACAGTCCTCTCGGACTGTAAGCAGCAGGCCGCCGCGCGGCGCGCCTTCGGGGAGAGCCGGCGAGCCCGGCGATAACCTGCGGTGATGCCCCCCTGCAACGCGCTATCGCGCTTGAAATCGCGTGGCAACACCGCTGCCGGACAGTCGCGGACAGCCGTCACGACTGAAAGGTTCCCGTCATGAGAGTTCGTTTCCTTTGCGCTGCCATGCTGGCCGTGGCCACCCTGTTCTCCGCCTGCGGCGGCGACAGCTCCGACAGCAGCACCGGCACCAGCAGCACCTCCACCGCACCTGCGATCACCACCCAGCCGACATCGCTGAGCGTCGCCGCGGGCGCCAGCGCGAGCTTCACGGTGGTGGCCAGCGGCACGGCCACGCTGGCCTACCAATGGCGCAAGGACAGCACCGCCATCTCGGGCGCCACCTCGGCCACCTACACGATCGCGACGGTGGCCAGCTCGGATGCCGGCAGCTACGACGTCGTGGTGACCAATTCGGCCGGATCGGCCACCAGCAGCGCGGCCACGCTGACGGTGACGACGACCAGCTCCGGTTCGTCCTCGCTGAGCGCCGACGTGTACAGCGCCGCGACGACCTTCTACAACACGCTGAGCAGCTCGCAGCAGTCGACCGTGCAGCTGTCGTGGAGCCTGGACACCGCTCGCAAATGGTCGAACCTGCCGGCCCAGCTGGTGGCGCGCAACGGCATCACCTGGGGCAGCCTGAGCACCGCCCAGCAGACCGCCGCCCGCACGCTGATCGCCACCGCGCTCAGCGCCACCGGCAACACGCTGCACCTCGGGCTGCAGGCCGCCGACGACTACCTCGCCGCAAACGGCGGCGGCAGCAGCTACGGCAACGGCCAGTACTACATCGCCTTCCTCGGCACGCCGTCGGCGAGCGACTTCTGGATGCTGCAGCTGACGGGCCACCACCTGACCTACAACATCGCCTTCAACGGCAGCTACAAGTCGCCGACACCGTTGTTCCTCGGCGTCGAACCCAAGGGCTCGTTCACGCAGAGCGGCACCACCTACGACCCGATGGAGGCCCAGCGCACCGCGATGTCCAACCTCGGCACCTCGCTCACGGCGTATTCCGGCGCGAAGCTGAGCGGCACCTACAGCGACCTGGTGTTCGGCGCCAACGGCTCGGGCAACATCGACGGCACCTGCCCGCGCAGCTACTCCAGCGTCACCGATCACGGCCTGCTGTACGGCAGCCTGTCGTCGACCGACCAGGCGCTGGTGCAGGCGGTGATCAAGTCCTACGTGAACACCCAGGCCACCGAATACGCCGACGACCTGCTGGGCGCCTACCTCGGCGACACCGCGCTGGCCTCGACCTACGTGGCCTATTCGGGCTCGGGCACCGTGACCACGAAGGGCAACTACTTCCGCATCGAAGGCCCGCGCGCGTGGATCGAGTTCTCGGTGCAGAGCGGCGTGATCTTCAGCACCGACATCCACTACCACACGATCTGGCGCGACAAGTACGGCGACTACGGCGGCAAATGCGTCAGCTGAGCATGCGGGCGATCATCGGACTGCTGTGCGCCTTCTGGGCCGCCTTCGCCGCGGCCCACCCGATGCCCGAGAGCCGGGTGTGGATCGACACCACGCCGGCGGGCCTGCGGCTGACGCTGCAGCTGCCGCTGAACCGGCTGGAATACGGCTTCGGCCAGCCGCTGGCCGACATCTCCGGCACGCTGCTGGCGCAGCACGGCGAGGCCTTGTCGCGCTACCTGCTGCAGCACGTGGGCGCGCGCAGCGGCGACACCGCCTGGCAGGCACACCCGCCGCAGCTGGAGGTGGTGGGCAACGATGCATCGGCGGAATTGCAGGCCGTGCTCGAGCTGAGGGCCCCACCCGGGGCCGACACCCGCTCCCTCACGCTGCGCTACGACGCCATCACGCACGAGGTCCGCACGCACCAGGTGCTGGTCTTCCTGCGCAACGACTGGGCCGCGGGGCACGTCGGCGAGGCCCCGCTGCTGCTGGGCGAGCTGCACCACGGGCTCGACACGCTGCAGGTCCGCTTGGGCGGCGAGCGCAGCGGCGCGAGCATCGTGCAGCTACTGAAGGCAGGCGCCGTGCACATCGCCACCGGCACCGACCACCTGCTGTTCCTGCTGCTGCTGGTGGTGGTGGCGCCGCTGGCCGCGCGCCACGGGCGCTGGGAGACCGTGCGCGAAGGCCGGCCCGCCGTGCGCCAGATCGCCATCGTCGTGAGCGCCTTCACGCTCGGGCATTCGATCACGCTGGCCCTCGGCAGCCTGGGCTGGGTGTCGCCGCCGGCCAGGCTGGTCGAGGTGGCCGTCGCCGCTTCGATCGCGATCGCGGCGCTGCATGCGCTGCGCCCCCTGCGTGCCAACGGCGAGATCGCGATGGCGCTCGGTTTCGGCCTGGTCCACGGCTTCGCGTTCTCGGGCAGCCTGTCCGGCGCCGGCCTGAGCGCGTGGCAGCATGCGGTCGCGCTGCTGGCCTTCAACCTCGGCATCGAGGCGATGCAGATCGCGGTGTTGCTGATCGCGCTGCCGCCCTTGCTGGTGCTCAGCCGCACGAATGCCGGCTGGTATGCGCGGCTGCGCCGCGCCGTCGCGGCCGGCGCGGGCGGCCTGGCCACCGCGTGGATCGCCGAGCGGCTGGGCCTGGGCGCGTTCGCGGTGGTGCCGGGCGCCGATGACGCGGCGTGGCTC
>NZ_JBFUEB010000209.1:0-4545 GCF_056404395.1 Rhizobacter sp. P2_D12
GTGCTGGCCTTCAACGGCGAAGCAAGCCTGAACCTGATGACGCGCGCCGCGCACGGCAGCCTGGCCGGTTTCGCGCCCGAGCTGCTGCGCGAACTGGCGGCCGAAGCGCCGGCGCCCGCCGCGCTACAGGCGGCAGAGGCGAATCCCGCGGCCCGTCACTGGCTCGCGGCGCGCCGCGTCTGGCAAGCCGGCGGCGTGGACAACACCACGGCCCTCATCGCCCACCTGCTGCATCCATCGACAGCGCTCGGCCCTCCGCTGCTAGAACCGACGCTGCGACTGCGCGTCGGCCAGAACGAGCTGCAGGACGCCGCTGCCTGGGGCAACGCCGCCAAACTTGGTCTGAAGGACCGCCCGACCGTCGTCGTGCTCGACCTGGCGAACATGGATGGCATGGTGCCGGCCGCCCTGTGCCGCCGCATCGAAGAGCAAGGGCAGGCCTGCGTGCAGCTGCTCACGCGCTGGGGCGGCGCCTCGCGCGAAGCGCTGGTGCGCCTGCCCGAGCTGATCGCGCCGGCCCGACCGGCGGCGCTGGTGGTGCTGCAGGACTTCGTCGTCGGCGCCGCCGAAGGCCGTGAAGTCGTCAGCGAAGCCTTCAAACGCCTCGATATCCCCGTGTTCAAGGCGATCCGCCTGTCGGACCGCACCGCGATCGGGTGGCAGCTTTCGCCCGATGGCCTGCCGCCGGATTCGGTCCAGTACCGCGTCGCGCTGCCTGAATTGCAGGGCATCGGCCAGCCGATGGTGGTGGCGGCGCTCGGCCAGTCGCAGCGCGACCGCCTGACCGGCATCGAGAACCGCCCGCCGGTGCTGCTGCCGGCCGAAGTTGATCGCATGACGGCGCGCGTGAGCCGCTGGCTGGCGCTGCGTGCCAAACGCAACGCCGACAAGCGCGTCGCGATGGTCTATTACAACCACCCGCCGGGCCGCCAGAATATCGGCGCCGACAACCTGAACGTGCCGGCGTCGCTGTTCGACATGCTGCATGCACTCAAGGCGGCCGGCTACACGGTCGGCGATCTGCCGGCCACGCCCGAAGCGCTGCTCGACATGATCATGGCGCACGGCGTGAACCTGCCGGAAGACCGCGCCGCGCTGCGCGAAATGAGCGGCGTGGTGAACAGCGTCAGCGCGGCCGACTACGCGCGCTGGTTCGCGACGCTTGCACCGCGCGTGCAGGGCGAGATGAAGGACGGCATGCTGGGCCGCCTGCATGCCGACGTGCTGGTCGCCGAAGCGCAGGGCGAGCGCGCGCCGGGCCGCAAGCAGGCCGAGACGATCATCAAGGAATTGCTGCATCTGGTCGAAGGTGTCGACCATCCGCAGCGCGTGCAGGCCACGCGCGATCTGCATGCGCTCGAAGACGGCTACCGCGCCTGCCTCGATGACAGTAAACCCAGTCCGTGCAAGGCGCTCGCACCGCTGTATCGGCGCCTGATCGGCTATGGCATCGAAGGCATGCGCGGCTGGGGACCGGCGCCGGGCAAGGTGATGGTCGACAGCGGCAAGCTGCTGGTACCGGGCCTTACGTTCGGCAATGTGTTCATCGGCCCGCAGCCACCGCGCGGCTGGGAAGTCGATGAAGAACTGCTGCACGCGAATACCAGCATCACGCCGCCGCATCAGTATCTGGCCTTCTACCACTGGATCCGCGACCGCTTCAAGGCCGACGCTGTCGTGCACGTCGGGCGCCACTCGACCTTCGAATTTTTGCCCGGTAAAGCAGTGGGCCTGTCGAGCGACGATTATCCCAGCCTGATCGCGGGCGACCTGCCTGGCATCTACCCGTACATCGTCGACGGCGTGGGCGAGGGCACGCAGGCCAAGCGCCGCGGCCTGGCGATCATCGTCGACCACCTGACGCCCCCGCTGGCAACGACGCCGCTGTACGACGAGCTGCTGTCGCTGCGCCAGATCGTCGAAAGTTTCGAAGCCGCGTCGTCCGAGTCACTCAAGACGCAGGCCGCGCAACTGATGCGCGAGCGTGTCTTGGCGCTGAACCTGCGCGCCGAACTCGAAGCGTCGATGTCCGACGTGCTCGAAGTGCGGGGCATCGGCTTCGATGCTGCCGATGACGATTTGCTGGCGCACGAGGTCGGCCACTACCTGACCAAGCTGCAAGAGAAGTTCATGCCATTCGGCCTGCACGTCTTTGGCCGRCCGTGGGACCAGAAGTCGCTCGACCTGATGCTCGATTCGATGACCAAGAGCGGCATCGACGATCCGTCCATCGCCGCCAAACTGCGCGACTCGCCACGACGCGAAATGGCGGGTTTGCTGGCCGGCCTGGATGGCCGCTACATCGAGCCGGGCAAGGGCAACGATCCGCTGCGCTCACCCGAGGCACTGCCGACGGGCCGCAACTTCCACGCGGTCGATGGCGACATCCTGCCGACGCGTTTGGGTTTCGGGCTGGCGCAAAAGATGGCGGCCAAGGCGATGGCGCGCAGCAAGGGCGACGCTGGGCGGGAGCAGGGCAGCGAAGGCATCATCCTGTGGGCGTCGGACGCCGTGCGCGATGAAGGCGTGATGGTCGGCTTCGCGCTGGCCATGATGGGCGCCGAGCCAGTCTGGAATGCGCGCGGCATTGTCACCGATGTGCGCCTGGTGCCGGGCGCCGTGCGGCGCGATGCGCTGGTGACCACGTCCGGGCTGTTCCGCGATTTGTACCCGAACCTGATCCGCCTGATCGACCGCGCCGGCCGGCTGGCGCTGGCGGCGTCCGCCGAGACGATGGCGCGGCAAGACCCGACCCTGCGCGAGGCGCTGCAAGCGGCGCTGGCGCCGCTCCAGGGCACCGCCTGGGGCACTGAAGCAGTGCAGGACAACCGGGTCGCCCGCGAGTGGCTGGTGCGCCAGCGCGCGCTGGTCGCCGGCGGTGCATCGACCCTCGAAGCGGGGCAGGGCGCCGCGCTGCGCGTGTTCGGCGATGCGCCGGGCGCGTACGGCACGGGCGTGAACCGCCTGACCGAACGCTCGGGCGCCTGGCGCGAGCGCGAAGAAATCGGCCGCGCGTATCGCAACCGCATGGGCCATGCGTACGGCCTGGATGCCGACGGCGACGCGCAGCACCGCGCCTTCGACGTGGCGCTGGACGGCATCCACCGCACCTACCACGGCCGCGCCAGCAATCTGTACGGTCTGCTCGACAACAACGATGCCTTCGACTATCTGGGCGGCCTGTCGCTGGCCGTCGAGACACGCACCGGCCGCGTGCCGGACGCGCTGATCCTGCAGCACGGGCGGCCGGGCCAGGCGGACGTCGAGCCGCTGGCCACCGCGCTGCTGGGCGAATTGCGCGGGCGCTTCCTGAACCCCGCGTGGCTGCGCCCATTGATGGACAACGGCTACTCGGGCGCACGCACGATGGGCCAGRAATTCATCGAGAACCTGTGGGGCTGGCAGGTCACACGGCCGGACCTCGTGAAGAACTGGGCCTGGGATGAAGTCAAGGCCGTCTACTTCGACGATGCGCACAAGCTCGGCCTGCCCGCATTCCTGGGCCAGCGCCACAACGCGCACGTCAAGGCGCACATGCTGGCCGTGTTCATGGTGGCTGCCGAARAAGGCTTCTGGAAGACCGACCCGGAAACGATCCGCACGATGGGCGGCGAACTGGCGCGCCTGGTGGCTGCCAATGGCTTGCCGGGCAGCGGCCACACGTCGCCCGATCACCCGATGTGGGGCTGGCTGGCGCCACAACTCGATCGCGGCGATGCGCAGCAGCTCGGCGTGACGCTGGCAAAGGCGCGCGGCGAGATGCTGCCGGCGCTTGCGGTCCCGGCGTCGGCTGGCTCGCCGGCCGCGGCGCCGCTACGCGCTGACGCACAGCAGGGGCAGGCGCCTGCTGCGCCCGCACCGGCGGCCCCGCCAGCCATGCGCGTGTATGAACTCAACCAGCAACCCGAACCCGCGCCGCTCCCTGGCCTGCGCATCGTGCAGGTCCTGGTCATCCTCGCCGCCTGCTTCGTCCTGTTTGCGCTCGGCCTGTGGCGCGGCCGCAGCATCCCTCAACCTGTAAGGAGTACTCCATGATTGATCACTTGTCCTATGCCTGGCTGCACGACGCCGTCAGCTGGCTACTCACGCCTTCGCTGGTGGCGCTGCTGGCCGGCTGCGCCATTGCGCTGGTCGAATCGGGCATCGCCGTCGGCGAGCGCTTTCACGGCCTGGCCCGACTGCGCGCATCCGGCAACGTCGAACAGGTGCAGAAGCTGGCCCGTCACCGCCTGGAGCGCGCTGACCTGCTGGCGCGCATCCCGCCGATGCTGGGTTTGATGGCCACCATCATTCCGCTCGGGCCTGGTCTGGCCGCGCTGGGTGAAGGCGATCCGGCCAAGCTGGCCAGCGCCGTGACGGTTGCCTTCGATGCGACCGTGCTGGGCCTCGTTGCCGGCATTGCTGGCCTGGTGATCGGCAAGCTGCGTCGCCGCTGGTACGAAGAAACGCTCGACGCGATGGAGCCGCTGGCATGAGCGCCCCGGCACGTGGGCGTCTGCGCCTGTACCGCCATCTCGACGCACGCTTCGACCAGAGCGACGAAGA
>NZ_JBFUEB010000210.1:0-4444 GCF_056404395.1 Rhizobacter sp. P2_D12
CGACGGCCTGCGGCGCCTGCTCGACGGCCTGCTGCCGCGCCTGGCCGACAGCCCGGCGCTGGCCGGCGTGCGCGCGCTGCAGCAATCGGCGCGTGACGACGCCTGGCTCGAACAGCAGGCCGACCGCCTGCTCCACGGCGTGATGCTGGGGCTCGACCTGGCGGCCGCGCCGCTGATCGCCGCCGGGCTGCAGGTGTACTGGACGCAGCTGGTGCTGGCGACGCAGGATGCGCGCGGCGCCGACCGCCTGCCGCCCTTCGGCCGCACCGACGACGCGACGCTGTGCCCGTGCTGCGGCAGCCGCCCCACCGCCAGCGTGTCGCGCATCGGCGGCGGCGATGCCGGTTTCCGCTACTTGCATTGCGCGCTGTGCTCCGTACAGTGGCACATGGTGCGCATCAAGTGCACGCACTGCCAGGGCACCAAGGGCATCCATTACCAGTCGCCGCAGCGGCTCGATGCGGCCACCACCGAGGCCAAGCCGGCCGTCGAGGCCGAGACCTGCGACGAATGCGGGCACTACCTGAAGATCGTCCACATGGAACGCGATGCGCATGTCGAACCGGTGGCTGACGACCTGGCGTCGCTGACGCTGGACCTGCTCGTCAGCGAGGCCGGCTTCCAGCGGCACGGGGTCAACCTGATGCTGCTGTTCGGCGATCCGGACGCGCCGCCCGGCGACGACGGCGGAGGCGGCTGATGACCGCGCCCGACGAGTCCGTGGTCCACGGCTCGAAGGCGAGGCCCTCCGATCTGCCTTCGATCGACAAGCTGCTGCGCGCGGACGGCGTGCGGCCCCTGCTCGATGCCCACGGCCACACGCTGGTGGCGACCGAGGCGCGAGCGCTGCTCGACGGCCTGCGCGCGCAGGCGCTGGCCGGGGTGCTGGCCGGCGCTGCCGTGCGGCCCGACGCGCTGGCCGCCGCGCTGGCCGACCGCGTGCAAGCCCGCCTTGCGCCGCGGCTGCGCACGGTGCTGAACCTGACCGGCACCGTGATCCACACCAACCTCGGCCGTGCGCTACTGGCCGACGCCGCGCTGCAGCACCTGCTGGCGGTGATGGCCGCGCCGAACAACCTGGAGTACGACCTCGACAGCGGCGGCCGCGGCGATCGCGACACGATCGTCGAGGAGCTGCTGTGCACGATCACCGGCGCCGAGGCGGCCACGGTGGTCAACAACAACGCCGCCGCGGTGCTGCTGACGATCGCCGCGCTGGCGCGCGAGCGCGAGGTCATCGTGTCGCGCGGCGAGCTGGTCGAGATCGGTGGCGCGTTCCGCATGCCCGACGTGATGGCCAGCGCCGGCGCGCACCTGGTCGAGGTCGGCACGACCAACCGCACGCATGCGCGCGACTACGAGCAGGCGATCACCGAGCGCACCGGGCTGCTGATGAAGGTGCACACCAGCAATTACGCGGTGCAGGGCTTCACCTCGGCCGTCGACGAGGCGACGCTGGCCGGCATCGCGCACGTGCGCGGGTTGCCGCTGGCCACCGACCTGGGCAGCGGCTCGCTGGTCGACCTGGCGCTGTACGGCCTGCCGCGCGAGCCGCTGCCGCAGGAGATGCTGGCCGCCGGCTGCGACGTCGTCACCTTCTCCGGCGACAAGCTGCTGGGCGGGCCGCAGGCGGGGCTGATCGTCGGCAGCAAGGCGGCGGTCGGCCGCATCCGCAAGTACCCGATGAAGCGCGCGCTGCGCATGAGCAAGCTGCCGCTGGCGGCCCTCGAAGCGACGCTGCGGCTGTACCTGCGGCCCGAGCGGCTGGTGCATGACCTGCCGACGCTGCGGCTGCTGACGCGTCCGGCCGACGCGATCCGCGCCATGGCGCAGCAGCTGCAACCGGCGCTGGCGGCGGCGGTGGCGCCGCGCTTCGGCGTCGAGGTGGTCGAGCTGCTGGGCCAGATCGGTTCGGGCTCGCTGCCGGTCGAGCGGCTGCCGTCGGCCGGCCTGGCGATCGCGCCGGCAGGCACGGCGAAGAAAGGCATCGGCACGGCGCTCGAGGCCTTGGCCGCCGCGCTGCGCGCGCTGCCGCAGCCGGTGATCGGGCGCATCGCGCAAGACCGCCTGCTGCTGGACCTGCGCTGCCTGGAGGACGCTGCCTTGTTCACGACCCAGCTGCCAGCGCTGCACGACTTGTTGTAGCCCGGATGCCAATCCGGGTTCTTCTCGACGTTCCCGGAGTGGCATCCGGGAGGCCCTTGAACCCACAGGAGACGCGATGACCACCCCGCTCGACACGCTCGCCCGCATCGTCACCGACACCGTGGAGCCGCTTGCGCTGCGCACCGACCGAGAGGGCCGCTTCCCGCGAGAGACGATCACGGCGCTGGGCGAGGCCGGGCTGCTGGGCCTCGCATCGGCAACCACCGTCGGTGGCCTGGGCCTGGGCATGAAGGAGGCCAGCCAGGTCGTCTCGCGCCTCGCGCAGGCCTGCCCGTCGACCGCGATGATCGCCTGCATGCACTACTGCGCGGTCGCGGTGATCGAGCAATCCGGCAAGCAGCCGGTGCGCGAAGCGATCGCACGCGGCAAGCACCTGAGCACGCTGGCGTTCTCGGAGGCCGATTCGCGCAGCCATTTCTGGGCGCCCACCGGCACCGCGCGCGCCGACGGCAGCGCGGTGGTGCTCGACGCGCGCAAGAGCTGGGTCACATCCGCCTTCGAGGCCGACAGCTACGTCTGGTCGAGCAAGCCGCTCGCGGCCGACGGCGCGAGCACGCTGTGGTTCGTCGACGCGAAGCAGGACGGCCTGAGCCAACCCGGCGCGTTCGACGGCCTGGGCCTGCGCGGCAACGCGTCGACGCCCATCACCGCGCGCGGCGTGCGCATTGCCGCGAGCGACCGGTTGGGCGAGGACGGCAAGGGCTTCGACGCGATGATGGGCGTGGTGCTGCCGTGGTTCGCGGTGCTCAGCGCGTCGTGCTCGACGGGGCTGATGGACGGTGCGCTGTCGCGGGCGATCGCCCACGTCGGCAGCACGCGGCACCTGCACCTGGACAGCTCGCTGGCCGACCTGCCGACGATCCGCGCCTACCTCGCCAAGGCCCGCATCCAGGCCGACATGGCGCAGGCGCTGCTGGACGACACGCTGGCCGCGATCACCGGCGGGCGGGCCGACACGATGCTGCGCGTGCTGCAGGTCAAGGCCGCCGCCGCCGAGGCGGCACTGCAGGTGACCGACACCGCGATGCGGGTGTGCGGGGGTGCGGCGTTCCGCAAGGAGGCGGGCATCGAGCGGCTGTTCCGCGATGCGCGCGCCGCCAGCGTGATGGCGCCGACCTCGGACGTGCTGTACGACTTCATCGGCAAGGCCGTCACCGGCCTGCCGCTGTTCTGAGGGAGCGACCGATGACCGATTCCACGCTCGTCATGGGCGCCGTGGCCTACGCGCCCAAGGTCGTGACGATCTGGGAGGGCTTCAAGGCCTTCTTCGCGCGCCACGGGCTGGCCTTCGACTACCTGCTGTACTCCAACTACGAGCGCCAGGTCGAGGCGCAGTTCGACGGCAGCATCCACCTGGCCTGGAACTCGCCGCTCGCGTGGGTGCGCGCGCAGCGCATCGCCCGCGCGCGCGGCGAGGCGGTGCAGGCGGTGGCGATGCGCGACACCGACTGCGACCTGCATTCGGTGATCGTCGTGCGCGCCGACAGCCCGGTGCGCGAGCTGGCCGGGCTGCGCGGCAAGGCGGTGGGCAGCGGCGCGATCGACTCGCCGCAGGCGACGCTGATCCCGCTGGACCACCTGCGTGCCGCCGGGCTGGTGGCGGGGCGGGATTTCCGGCTGCGGCGCTTCGACGTGCTGGGCGGCAAGCATGGCGACCACATCGGCGGCGAGCGCGATGCGGCCGTCGCGCTGCTGGCCGGCGAGGTCGACGCCTGCTGCCTGATCGACGGCAACCACCTGGCGTTCGGCCTCGACGGCACGCTGCCGGCCGGCAGCACGCGCATCGTCGCGCGCACCGACGCCTTCGACCATTGCAACTTCACGACCAGCCCGGGAGCGCCGGCCGCGTCGATCGATCGCTTCACGTCGCTGCTGCTGGCGATGCGCTGGGACGACCCGCAGGTGCGGCCGCTGCTGGAGCTCGAAGGCCTGCGCGAATGGCGCACCGGCCGCACCAGCGGCTACGCGCTGCTGGAGCGCGCGGTCGACGACGAACGGTTCTACAGCCAGGACGGGCGCATCCTTGCCACCGACTATCGATATTGAATCGCTCGGGCTGGACCAGGGCGCGCTGCTGCTGATCCGCCGCGCGCTGCGGGGGCTGGCCGCCGGCGAGGTGCTGCGCGTGCGCGGGCGGGCCGAGGGCTGGGACACCCATCTCGCGGCCTGGTGCCGGCAGCAGGGCCATGCGCTGCGCATCGACCACGATGCCGGCGGGCGGCTGCAGGCCTGGGTGACGCGCGGCGCGTCGGCGGGCGGGCGCTGGCAGGGCGCGCAG
>NZ_JBFUEB010000211.1:0-4405 GCF_056404395.1 Rhizobacter sp. P2_D12
GCCCGGCGGTCGACGCGCTGTGGTGGCTGCTCGCGCTGCTGCCCGCCGCCGCGGCGCTGTGGCGCGGCCGTCTGCAGGCGGGGCCCGACCTGGCCTGGAGCGCGGCGACGCTGCTCGCGCTGTTGCTGCTCGACGCCGCCGCGGCGCTGGCCGCCGGCCAGCTGTCGCAGGTGCTGCCGGCGCTGGCGGTGCCGCCGGGCTTTGCCGCGCTGTCGCACTGGCAGGGGCGGCGCCAGCAACGGGACACGCAACGGCGCCTGGAGAGCGAGCGCGCCGCCGCCGAAGCCGCGAGCCGCGTCAAGAGCGAGTTCCTGGCCCACATGAGCCACGAGATCCGCACGCCGATGAACGCGCTGCTGGGCTCGGCCGAGCTGCTGGCGCAGACCGAGCTGGACGACCGCCAGGGCCGCCACGTCGCGCTGTTCCAATCAGCCGGTGCGAGCCTGATGGAGATCCTGAACGACCTGCTGGACCTGTCCAAGATCGAGGCCGGCCTGCTGCAGATGCATGTGCAGCCGTTCTCGCTGGTCGAGCTGGTGGCAAGCCAGACGGTGCTGTTCGAGGCGCGGGCCTCGCAGAAGGGGCTGCGCCTGCAGACGCAGTTCGACACCGACCTGCCGCCGGTCGTCCGTGGCGACGCGCCGCGCCTGGCGCAGGTGCTGCGCAACCTGCTGGGCAACGCTGTCAAGTTCACGCAGCGCGGCAACGTGACGCTGGCGGTGCAGCGCATCGCCGACCAACCGGGCCGGTTGCGCTTCGAGGTGCGCGACACCGGCATCGGCATTCCGGCGGCGCAGCAGCGCACGATCTTCGAGGCCTTCGCGCAGGCCGACAGCGGCATCGCGCGCGCCTACGGCGGCACGGGCCTCGGCCTCACGATCAGCAGCCGGCTGGTCGCTCTGATGGGCGGGCAGATCGGCGTGACCAGCGTCGACGGCCAGGGCTCGTGCTTCCACGTCGAGCTCGACCTGCCGGCCAGCAGCGAGCCGCCGGTGGCCGTGTGGGCGCCGAGCTCGCCCGAGCCGACCGGCGAGCTGAAGGCGCCGCTGCGGCTGCTGCTGGCCGACGACAACCCGCAGAACGTGCTGCTGGTGCAAGCCTACCTGGAAGGCGACGGCCACYGGCTCGACGTGGTGCACGACGGCGCGGCGGCGATCGAGCGCTTCGCGGCCCGCCCCTACGACCTGGTGCTGATGGACGTGCAGATGCCCGGCATGGACGGCTACCGCGCGACCGCGGCGCTGCGCGCGCTGGAGCGCGAGCGCGGCAGCGCACCGGTGCCGGTGATCGCGCTGACGGCCAACGCGATGCCCGACGATGAGCGGCGCAGCCTGCAGGCCGGCTGCCAGGCGCACCTGACCAAGCCGTTCTCGCGCGCGCAGCTGCGCCGCGTGATCGCGCGGCACACCGGTGCGGGCGCGGGCGAGGCCGGGCCGGCCGAACGCCCGGAGATCGCCGCATTCGCCGCGGCCGAGGCGCCGCTGCCGGCGCTGGCGGCCCTGCCCGGCTTCGACCTGGCGACCGCGCTGGCCCGCATGGACGGGCAGACCGGGCTCTACCTGCGCGTGCTGCGCGCCGCGCGCGACGCGCTGCAGCCATGGCCCGCGCGTTTCGACGCGGCACGGCGCGACGGCGATGCCGCGCTGGCCTTGCGGCTGGTGCATGACCTGAAGTCGACCGCGGCGACGCTGGGCGCCGTGACGCTGGCCGGGACGGCCGGCGAGGTGGAGGGGCTGCTGCGGCAAGGCAGCCCGCTGCCGCCGGGGATGCTCGGCGAACTGGAACGGCAGCTGCAGCCGCTGCGTGCCTTGCTGGCCGAAATCTAACGCCGACATCTCGCGACACAGGCGCCCACAGTTCTTTACGACCCCTCGCCAAGCCAGCCGCCATGCGGGTTGGCGCGGTGTCGCCTCGTTACCGGCCGATACGGAATGGCACGGGCGGCCCCGCATGACACGGATCCGTCATACCCGCTCCCTAGAGTCCGCGGCGCTCACCCCTCCACCCCATCGGGACCCCGCCATGCGAAGCATCACCGCACCAGCCCTCACCACCACCCTGACCCTGCTCGCCGCCGCCGCCCTGAGCGCCTGCGGCGGCAGCGACAGCAGCAGCCCCGCGCCGACGCCCACCGTCAGCGGCGTCGTGACCGGCACCAACTTCGTCGCCGGCAGCGCCACCGACCCGACGCTGCAGGCCTCGTACTACCAGGGCGCCAAGGTCTGCGTCGACGCCAACAACAACGGCGTCTGCGAAGCCTCGGAGAACCCGGTGACCACCGATGCGAAGGGGCACTTCACGATCGCGATGCCGAACAAGGCCGCGCTGATCGCCGACATCGGCATCGATGCCACCAACACCGCCGCCGGCAGCAAGGTCGCGAGCCGCGACGTGCTGCGCGCGTCGCTCGACCAGGTCATCGAGCAGGGGGGCGGCAGCGTCGTCATCAGCCCGCTGTCGTCCGAGGTCGTCCGCACGATGGAGGCCAACGCCAGCACCTACGCCGCCGAGAAGGCCAACCTGGCCGCACGCATCGGCGTCAGTGCCGCCAACCTGCTGGCCGACGTGAACGGCGTCGGCGGCACCGAGCAGGCCGCGATGCTGGCCGAGGCGAAGGCACTGGACAACCGCTTCACCTACGCGATCACCAAGCTCGACCGCGGCGACCTGTACCCCGACGCGCTCGCCGTGCCGGGCGGCGACCCGCGCCTGGCCGGCATGGCGGGCGTGACCGCCGCCACCGCGCCCACCGCGGCCGACACGCGCGCCAAGATCACGTTCGCGCAGGCCGAGCAGGCCGCGTTCAACCTCGAAGGCATCCCGCGCTACGACAACGTGTTCGTCGTGATGCTGGAGAACAAGGCCACCTCGTCGATCGTCAACTCCGCCTTCGCGCCGAAGATCAATGCGCTGCTGAAGGCCGGCAACCAGCTGACCAGCTACTTCGCCACCGGCAACCCCAGCGAGCCGAACTACACCGCGCTCGGCGGCGCCGACGACTTCGGCATCACCGACGACAGCCAGTGGAACTGCGACGCCACCGGCGCCAACGCGGTGCAGGACCTGCCCGTGCCCGACAAGACCCAGCCGGGCCTGCAGAACTCGCCGTTCGCCGCCACCTGCACGCAGGCGGTCGGCGTGAACCACAACATCACCGGCAAGCCCAACCTGTTCAACGCGCTGACGGCGGCCGGCCTGACCTGGCGCACCTACAACGAGTCGATCAACCCCGGGCAGGACTACCGCACCGACAGCGTCGCCGATGCCGCGGTCGTGGCGCCCGACCACGTCTACGCGCCGGGCACGCTGGCGGGCAACACCGCGCAGGTCGGCACCACCGGCCTGAACCTGCCGCTGCCGGCCGGCCTGTACAAGACCAAGCACCACCCCGGCATGGCCTACCAGAACGTGCGCAGCGCGCCCGAATGGAAGTACAGCAACCGCACGATGGGCGGCGGCCAGTGGGACTCGGTGATGCTGGCCGGCACCGCGTACCAGGTGCCCGCGAACTATGACGTCGACCAGCTCGGCACCGACCTCGCGAGCGGCAAGGTCGGCACGCTGAACTTCCTGGTGCCGGACCAGTGCGACGACATGCACGGCATCACCGTGAAGGGCACCGTGCCCGGCAGCGCGACGCAGGTGACCGCCAGCGACTGCAGCAGCGTCGCCAACAACGTGCCGGTGGCCACCGGCGGTGCGATCATTGCGCGCGGCGACAACTACGTCGACGCGCTGGTCAAGCGCATCCAGGACTCGCCGCTGTGGAAGAACCGCAACAAGCGGGTCGCCATCGTGCTGATGTTCGACGAAGGCAACGCCACCGGCGCGCTGAACTCCTGCTGCGGCTGGAACGTCGCCAACAGCACGGTGTCGCAGCCGCTGAAGCAGAACCCGGACGGCAGCTTCACGCCGGATGCCACGGTCAACAACTACACGCGCGGCAACCGCGGCCACGGCCAGAGCATCTTCGGCATCCTGACCAACCAGCCGGACGCGCCGAAGGGAGTCTCGGACAACGACGCCTACAGCCACTTCTCGCTGGTGCGCACGTTCCAGAACATGTTCCAGCTGGCCGATCCGGCGGTCGAGGGCTCGTACATGAACCGCTCGAAGTACACCGAGCACTTCATCGCGGCCAACATCCTGAACCTGCCGGAATACGCCGGCAGCCAGGACACCCACTTCGACGCCGTGCGCCCGATCAACCACGCCTGGGTGGCCCCGTCCACCTACACGCAGAAGCAGTCGGCCGACCTGTCGACCGCACCGCAGGTGGGCCCGGACGCGCAGCAGACCAACGTCTGGACGCTGAAGTGAAGCGCGGCGCCTGGATCGCGGCGCTGGCCGCGGCCGGCGCGCTGTGGGGCTGCGGCGACGGCAATGCGCCGGCGCCCGCCAAGGC
>NZ_JBFUEB010000212.1:0-4381 GCF_056404395.1 Rhizobacter sp. P2_D12
ATCGGCGACGTCGTGCGCGGCCCGATGCTCGCGCACAAGGCGGAAGAAGAGGGCGTCGCGGTGGCCGAGCGCATTGCCGGCCAGCACGGGCACGTCAACTTCAACACCATCCCGTGGGTGATCTACACCTCGCCCGAGATCGCGTGGGTGGGCCAGACCGAGCAGCAGCTGAAGGCGGCCGGGCGGGCCTACAAGGCCGGCACCTTCCCGTTCCTCGCGAACGGGCGGGCGCGGGCGCTGGGCGACACGACCGGCATGGTGAAGTTCCTGGCCGATGCGGCGACCGACGAGATCCTGGGCGTGCACATCGTCGGGCCGATGGCCTCGGAGCTGATCTCCGAAGCGGTGGTCGCGATGGAGTTCAAGGCCTCGGCCGAGGACATCGCGCGCATCTGCCATGCGCATCCGTCGCTGAGCGAAGCCACGAAGGAGGCCGCGCTGGCGGTCGACAAGCGCACGCTCAATTTCTGAGCGGCGCGCTGCAGTCGCCCCCATGCCGTCGGTCACCGAGCTTTACCACCAGACGCTGGCCGAGCGCGGCTACCACAGCGACCCGGCGCAACTCGCCGCGGTCGCTGCGCTGCAGCGCTGCCAGGACGAATGGGAGGCCTACAAGGCGCGGCGCAGCAACGCGATCGCGAAGCTGCTGGTGCGCCCGCCGCTGCCGCGCGGCGTCTACATGTACGGCGGGGTGGGGCGCGGCAAGAGCTTCCTGATGGATTGCTTCTTCAATGCCGTGCCGCTGCAGCGCAAGACGCGGCTGCACTTCCACGAGTTCATGCGCGAGGTGCACCGCGAGCTGGCCGAGCTGAAGGGCACGGTCAACCCGCTGCACGAGCTGGGCGCGCGCATCTCGCGGCGCCACCGGCTGATCTGCTTCGACGAGTTCCACGTCGCCGACGTGACCGACGCGATGATCCTGCACCGCCTGCTCGACAGCCTGTTCGAGCACCGCGTCAGCATCGTCACCACGTCGAACTTCAAGCCCGACGACCTGTACCCGAACGGCCTGCACCGCGACCGCGTGCTGCCGGCCATCGAGCTGCTGAAGGACAAGCTGGAGGTGATCGGCGTCGACAACGGCACCGACTACCGCCGCCGCACGCTGGAGCAGGTGACGCTGTACCACACGCCGCTCGGGCCGCAGGCGGACGCGGCGATGGCCGAGGCCTTCACGCGGCTGGCCGAGGCCAAGGACGAGCCGCCCGTGCTGCACATCGAGCACCGCGAGCTGCACGCGCGGCGCAAGGCCGGCGGTGTGGTGTGGTTCGACTTCAAGACGCTGTGCGGCGGGCCGCGTTCGCAGAACGACTACCTGGAGCTCGCGTCGCAGTTCCACACCGTGCTGTTGTCGGATGTGCCGCAGATGCCGCCGCGGCTGGCGTCGGAGGCGCGGCGCTTCACCTGGCTGGTGGACGTCTTGTACGACCGGCGCGTGAAGCTCATCATGTCGGCGGCGGTGCCGGCCGAAGAGCTGTACAAGGACGGTCCGCTGGCGCACGAGTTTCCGCGCACGGTGTCGCGGCTCAATGAAATGCAGTCGACCGAGTTCCTGTCTCTGGCACGGCGCGACGTCGACACGGGGTTGACGTGAAGAAGCTTGCCTGGCTGGGGGTGGCGCTGGTGGCCGCGTTGGCGGCGAACCCGGCGCGCGCCGAGGATGCGCCGTCCAGCCGGGCCGAGCGCGAACGCATCGCCCGCCAGCGCCAGGCCGCCGAGGTGCAGTTCGCGCAGCGCGAGGCGGAATGCCGGCAGCGTTTCGTCGTGACCTCGTGCATCGACAAGGCACGCGCCGACCGGCGCCAGACGCTGGACAACCTGCACCAGCAGGAGATCGCGCTCGACGAGGTGGAGCGCCGCCAGCGCAGCGCCGAGCACCGCCGCCGGCGCGATGCCAGGGCCTGGGAAGAGATCAACAAGCCGGCCCCCGAGCCCAAGCCGCCGCGCGAGCCGAAGCTGCGCGCGCCGAAGGCGGTGGCGAAGCTGCCGGATGCGGCGGCGTCACGCCCGGCGCCGGTGGACCGCAGTGCCGAGGAGCAGCGCAGCCGCGAGCGTTTCGAGGCGCGCAAGCGCGAGGCCGAGGAGCACCGCGCCGAGGTGGAGAAGCGCAACCGCGAGCGCGCCGACAAGAAGGCGAAGCCGTTGCCGCCCCCGAGCGCGGCATCCGCCCCGTAGCCCGCAAGCCATTGCGGGCACGTCAGTCAACCCAAGGCATCGATCCGGATCAACGCGAGGGACAGGTTGTCCCCCGTCCCCCGTGCCCGCTGTCGCGCCTTGGTCACCAGCATCTCGCTGGCCTCGCGCGGCGGCAGCGTGTGCACGATCGCGCCGAGTTCCTTCGGGCTGAAGTAGTGCCACAACCCGTCGCTGCAGGCGAGGATCGAATCGCCGACCTGCAGCTGGTCGATGTGGTGCAGCGTCAGCGGCGGATCCTGGTAGGTGCCCAGGCAGCCGGTCAGCAGGTTGGACTGCGGGTGGGTGTTGGCCTCGTCCTCGCTGATCTGGCCTTCGTCGACCAGGCGCTGCACGAACGAATGGTCGATGGTGCGGCGGACCATGTCGGGTCCGCGGAAGTGGTAGCAGCGCGAATCGCCGGCGTGGATGATGTCGCATTCGCGCGAGGGGCTGATCAGGAAGGCCACCGCGGTGCTGTGCGGTTCTTCCTCGGCGGTGATGGCCGTCAGCTTGATCATCAGGTGCGCTTCGAGCACCAGCTGCTTCAGCAGCTCGGACGGGTCGTCCTGGTTGGGGCTGTAGCGCTCGAACAGCTGGCGGGCGGTCAGCACGACCTGGTCGGCCGCCTTGCGACCCCCGCTCTTGCCACCCATGCCGTCGGCCAGCACCGCCAGCGCGCACCCGGGGACCCGGTGGTGGGGCAGGATCTCGACCTGGTCTTGCTGGTAGGCACGATCGCCGCGGTGCATGCCGGTCGCGGCGTTCAGCCGATATCCTGGGGGTGTGCTCATGGTCGAAAACTATAATCGCTTTGCTCTCACATTCACTTGCAATACTCCGCGACGTTCTCCTCGATGGACGACAACCTGCATTCGCCGCAGCGCCGCCTGATCGAGCTTCGCATGGAGCACGCCGACCTCGACAGCCTGATCGACCAGGCCGGCGACGATCGCCCGAACGATGAACTGGTCATGCGCCGGCTGAAGAAGCGTCGCCTGGCATTGCGCGATCAGATCGCTCGCCTGGAAGCCCAGCTTGACCCTCCCGAACCCGCCTGATGACGGCCCCCCGGTCGCTTCGCTCCAGCTCCTCGAGCGGAATCTGAAAGACATCTCTTGAGCCCCCTGCAGCAAGCGGTTGTCGAAGCCTTCGCGCAAGGCGGTGCCCTGTCGCAGGCCGACCCGCGCTACGTCGAGCGCGAGGTGCAGCAGCGCATGGCGCAGGAGGTCGCCCAAGCCATCGACGAACGCCGCGCGCTGGTGGCCGAGGCCGGCACCGGCGTCGGCAAGACCTTCGCCTACCTGGTGCCGACGCTGCTGTCGGGCGCGCGCGCACTGGTCAGCACCGCCACCAAGAGCCTGCAGGACCAGCTGTTCCTGCGCGACCTGCCGCGCTTGCGCGACGCGCTGGGCCTGCCGCTGACCATCGCGCTGCTGAAGGGGCGGGCCAGCTACCTGTGCACGCACCGCATGAACCAGGCGCGCCAGTCGGCGCAACTGCCCGATCGTTGGGCCGTGCGCACGCTGGCGAAGATCGAGGTCTGGTCGCACGCCACCACCAGCGGCGACCTGGCCGAGCTCGACGGGCTGGACGAGCGCTCCAGCGTGATCCCGCTCGTCACCTCGACGCGCGAGAACTGCCTCGGCAGCGAATGCCCCGACTACCGCCAGTGCCACGTGATGAAGGCGCGACGCGACGCGATGGCGGCCGACCTGGTCGTCGTCAACCACCACCTGTTCTTCGCCGACATGGCGCTGCGCGACAGCGGCGTGGCCGAGCTGCTGCCGAGCGTCGAGGTGGCGGTGTTCGACGAAGCGCACCAGCTGGCCGAGGCCGGCGTGGCCTTCCTGGGCACCACGCTCGGCACCGGCCAGGTGATCGACTTCGCGCGCGACATGCTGGGCGCCGGGTTGCAGCTGGCGCGCGGCCTGGCGCCCTGGCAGGACCTGGCCGCCGCCTGCGACAAGGCGGCGCGCGAGCTGCGCATGGCCGCCGCCGGGCCGTTGCGCGAAGTGCGCGGCAGCTTGAAGCTGCGCTGGGAAGAGCGCTCGGCGCGCGCCGATTTCGGGCAGGCGCTGGGGCTGCTGGCGCAGGCCTGCGAGGCGGCCCAGGTGGCGCTGGACACCGTCAGCGAGATCGCGCCCGACTTCACCAAGCTGATCGAGCGCGTGCAGAACTTCCGCCGCATGGCGGCGCTGTTCGAACG
>NZ_JBFUEB010000213.1:0-4231 GCF_056404395.1 Rhizobacter sp. P2_D12
CGACACCGCCGACTACCTACAACAGCTTCACCGTCGTGATCGTGCTGAACGTGCGCGGCCGCGTCGTCGGTGCCGTCGTCGATTCGGTCAGCGACGTGCTCGAGCTCGCCCGCGACTCGATCAAGCCCGCCCCCGAGATGGCCTCGGCCGTCGACACCAGCTTCATCACCGGCATCTCCAGCGTCAACGACCGCATGCTGATCCTGATGGACATCGAAGCCCTGATGGCCAGCGCCGAGATGGGCCTGATCGACGGCAGCTGATCCTTCCCTGCATCCTTTCCCTCTTTCGGTTTCCTCTCCCATGAACACGGCGCTTCAAAGCCGCGGCTCGGTCGCGCGCAAGGTTTCCATCACCGGCGGTCTCAGCCTCGCGCTGGTACTGTTCGCGATCTGCGCCACGATGAGCCTGGTCGCCGCCGACCGCTCGCGCGAGCGCATCGTCACCTGGGTGGCGGACAAGACGCAGTCGGTGGCCGATTCGATCGACGCCTTCGACATGACCTCGCGCGTGCTGGTCGAGAAGTTCTACGTCAACTTCAAGAGCGAGTTCACGCAGCCCTTCTCGCTCGACGAAGCCAGCACCACGCTGAAGGTCGGCGAGGAGGCGCTGAACGGCAACTTCACCGCGGTCGACCGCTTCGCGCAGCAAAGCGGCGGCGTCGCGACGGTGTTCGCGCGCAAGGGCGACGACTTCCAGCGCATCACGACCTCGCTGAAGAAGGAGAACGGCGAGCGCGCGATGGGCACCCTGCTGGGCAGCGCCCACCCGGCCCATGCGCTGGTGATGGCAGGCCAGCCCTACACCGGGCGCGCCGTGCTGTTCGGCACGCCCTACATGACGCACTACGAGCCGATCCGCGACGCCGGCGGCAAGGTGATCGGCATCCTGTTCATCGGCTTCAACGTCAGCGCCTTCCAGGCCGCGATCGACAAGCTGGCCAGCGACATCCGCTTCTTCGACAGCGGCGGCATCTACGTGATCGACCCGAAGAAGTCGCCCGACGAGGCGGTCTTCGTCGTGCACCCGACGGCGCGCGGCAAGAAGGTGATCGAGGCCTACCCGCAGGCGCGCGAGCTGATGGTCCGCCTGCAGAGCGCGCCCGCCGGCTGGACGATGGACGGCGGCGCCATCCTCGACAGCACGCATTCCGACCACTGGGCGGTGCTGCGCAAGGCCAAGGCCGGCAACCAGTGGGTCGTCTCCGAGGTCTCGGACGCCGAGGCGATGCGCACCCACTGGGCCACCATCATCCCGTTCGCGACGCTGCTGGGCATCGCCGCGCTGCTGCTGGGCGGCGGGCTGTTCCTGATGATGCGGCGCTGGGTCGGCCAGCCGCTGCGCGAGCTGTCGGGCGCGGTCGCGGTGCTGGCCGCCGGCGACCTGACGCAGCCCTGCCACAGCGACCAGCGCGACGAGATCGGCCAGCTGATCCGCGACGTCGAAGGCATGCGCCAGCGCTTCCACCAGATGATGGGTTCGGTGCGCAGCTCGGTCGACTCGATCACCACCGCCAGCGCCGAGATCGCCACCGGCAACCAGGACCTGAGCGCACGCACCGAACAGACTGCGTCCAACCTGCAGCGTGCCGCGTCGTCGATGGAGCAGATCACCGGCACCGTCAAGCAAAGCGCCGATTCGGCGCGCCAGGCGAACCAGCTGGCCGCGTCGGCGGCCGAGGTCGCCGCGCGCGGCGGCTCGGTGGTCGCCCAGGTCGTCACGACGATGGACGAGATCAATGCCAGCTCGAAGAAGATCGCCGACATCATCGGCGTGATCGACGGCATCGCCTTCCAGACCAACATCCTGGCGCTGAACGCTGCGGTCGAGGCCGCCCGTGCCGGCGAGCAGGGCCGCGGCTTCGCGGTGGTGGCCAGCGAGGTGCGCAGCCTCGCGCAGCGCAGCGCCGACGCCGCCAGGGAGATCAAGGGCCTGATCGGCAGCAGCGTCGACCGCGTCGAGGCCGGTTCGCGCCTGGTGGCCGATGCCGGCCAGACCATGCAGGAAATCGTCGGCTCGGTGCAGCGCGTGACGGACATCATCGGCGAGATCACCACCGCCGCCTCCGAGCAGAGCGACGGCATCGGCCAGGTCAACCAATCCGTCAACCAGCTCGACCAGATGACGCAGCAGAACGCCGCGCTGGTCGAAGAGTCCACCGCCGCCGCCGAGAGCCTGAAAGACCAGGCCGCGCGCCTGGCCGAGGCCGTGGGCAGTTTCCGCCTGAATTCCGCCTGACTCGACACCAGATCGATCCACCGCACCGCTGGGAGGCGGGCGTCAACAAGAAGGGAAAGTCCGCCATGTTTTCATTGTCCAGCCTGCGCCTGGGGCCGCGCCTTGCGCTCGGTTTCGGTTCCATCGCGCTGCTCTGCGCCGCCGCCGTCGGCTTCGGCCTCGACCGCATCGCGACGATGCGCACCCTGTCCGACCGGCTCGGCACGGTCGACGCCGAGAAGCTCTCGCTGTCGGAGCGCTGGGGCCGCGCGATCGAGTCCAACACCGCCCGCAACTGGGTGGTGTTCTTCGCCACCGACGAGAAGGTCAAGGACCGCGTGCGCGGCGAGATGAAGGAAGTCGTGAAGATGCAGACCGAACGCATCAAGCGCATGCAGGAGATCGCCAACTCCGACGCCGACAAGCGGCTGCTGGACGAGGTCTCGCGCCAGCGCGACGGCTACCAGGGCCTGCGCAACGACCTGCTCAAGCGCAAGGAAGCCGGCGAGGACGTCGGCGCCGAGGTGCTGGCCAAGCTGTTCCCGTCTGCCCAGGCCTACAGCGACGCGGTCGAGAAGCTGGTCCAGGGCCAGCGCGACAGCATGACGGCGACCAAGGAGCAGGCCGAGCAGGCCGGCCTGGTCGGCATGATCGCGCTGGGCGCCGGCGGCACGCTCGCGATGCTGCTGGCGGCGTTGCTGGCCTGGCGCGTCACGCGCTCGGTCACCCAGCCGATCGCGGCAGCCCAGCAGGTGGCGCGCACCATCAGCAGCGGCGACCTGACCCGCCACATCGAGGTGCGCGGCCACGACGAGGCGGCCGAGCTGCTGCAGTCGCTGCAGACCATGCAGGCCTCGCTGCGCCAGCTGGTCGGCCAGGTGCGCCAGAGCACCGACAGCATCTCGACCGCTTCCGGCGAGATCGCGACCGGCAACCAGGACCTGAGCGCACGCACCGAGCAGACCGCCTCCAACCTGCAGCAGGCCGCGGCCTCGATGGAGCAGCTGACCGGCACCGTCAAGCAGAGCGCCGACTCGGCCCGCCAGGCCAACCAGCTGGCTTCGTCGGCCGCCGACGTGGCCGCCCGCGGCGGCGCGGTGGTGTCGCAGGTCGTCTCGACCATGGACGAGATCAACGCCAGCTCGAAGAAGATCGCCGACATCATCGGCGTGATCGACGGCATCGCCTTCCAGACCAACATCCTGGCGCTGAACGCCGCGGTGGAAGCGGCGCGTGCCGGCGAGCAGGGCCGCGGTTTCGCGGTGGTCGCCAGCGAGGTGCGCAGCCTGGCCGGTCGCTCGGCCGATGCCGCCAAGGAGATCAAGAGCCTGATCGGCGCCAGCGTCGAGCGGGTGGATGCCGGCTCGCGCCTGGTGGCCGATGCCGGCCAGACGATGAAGGAGATCGTCGGCTCGGTGCAGCGCGTCTCCGACATCATCGGCGAGATCACCGCCGCGTCGGCCGAGCAGAGCGACGGCATCGGCCAGGTCAACACCGCCGTCACCCAGCTCGACCAGATGACGCAGCAGAACGCCGCGCTGGTCGAGGAATCGGCCGCCGCCGCCGAGAGCCTGCGCGACCAGGCGCAGCGGCTGTCGTCGGTGGTCGCCACCTTCCGGCTCGCCTGACCCTTCAGTTCAGCCTTGGCACGCCGATAGTGCCGTATCAACGCCCATCAACGTCCCCCGCTCTACACAGGACCCAACCCCCATGGACATGATCCACGAAGCTTCCCACGTGGCCCGGCATGAAGCCGCACGCGCGGCCATCGCCGCCCAGTCCGGCGGCGAGTTCCTGACCTTCCGCCTGGGCGCCGAGGAATACGGCATCGACATCCTGAAGGTCCAGGAGATCCGCTCCTACGAGGCCCCCACCCGCATCGCCAACGCCCCGTCCTTCATCAAGGGCGTGGTCAACCTGCGCGGCGTCATCGTCCCCATCGTCGACCTGCGCCTGAAGCTCGGCTGCGACACCGCCGACTACAACAGCTTCACCGTCGTGATCGTGCTGAACG
>NZ_JBFUEB010000214.1:0-4096 GCF_056404395.1 Rhizobacter sp. P2_D12
GGCCGGCACGGGCGCCGCCGCGTAAGCTTCGGCCTTCCCGAAAAAAGCCGAGGCACACCATGCTTCAACGCACACGCACGCCGGGCCGGGGCGCATGCCGCCTGGCCCTGGGCGCTGTGATCCTGTTACTGACTGGCTGCACGTCAATGGGACCGCAGCCCACGCCCGCCCGCCTGAATGTCGATGCGGCGGCGCATTCCACGCGCACGCTCGCTGCACAGGCTCTGTCGGCATCTGCACCTGCATCTGCACCTGCATCTGCACCTGCAGCCTGGCCCGCGCAGGAATGGTGGCGCGCCTACGGCGACCCGCAGCTCGACCAACTGGTCGACGGGGCGCGCGAGGCCAGCCCCACGATTGCTGCCGCACTGGCGCGCGTGCGCCAGGCGGCCGCCCTTGAAGGCCTGGCGGCCGCCGCACTGGCGCCGCAGGCCAGCGCCACGGCGCATCCGGTGCGCCAGCGCTACAGCGACAACGGCAGCGTACCGAAACCCCTCGCAGGCAGCTGGCAGTGGGCAAACGACCTCGGGGTCAGCCTCGGCTACGAACTGGATTTCTGGGGCAAGAACGCGGCCGGCGTGGCCGGCGCTGCGGGACGCGTGAATGCACGCCAGGCCGAAGCGCAGGCAGCGCGCCTGGCCGTGGCCGGCGCCGTCGTGCAAGCCTATCTGCAGCTCGATCACTTGTACACGCGGCGCGACCTGGCCGAACAGGAGCTGCGCCAGCGTACCCGCATTGCTGACCTGGTACGCCAGCGCGTGGCGGCGCAACTGGACAGCAAGGCGGAACTCCGGCAGGCCGAGATTGGCGTGCCGTCGGCGCGCGGCGAGATCGCGGCGCTCGACGAAGCGCTGGCGTTGACGCGGGGCCAGCTCGCGGCCCTGAGCGGGCAGGGGCAGGATGCTGCCGAGGCGATCGCGCGGCCGCACCTGGCGCCGGCCCGGCCATCCCGCGTGCCGGCGGATATTCCCGCCGCGCTGCTCGGGCGCCGGCCGGAGCTGGTGGCGCTGCGCTGGCAGGTCGAAGCGGCCAGCGGCGACATCGACGTCGCCAGGGCGCAGTTTTATCCAACCGTGAACCTGAGTGTTTCGGGTGGCCTGGYCAGCCTGGGCTTCGACCGCCTGGTGCAGGGCGGCAGCCGCACGTTTGCCGCCGGTCCGCTCGTGACCTTGCCGCTGCTCGACGGCGGGCGCCTGCGCAGCAATCTGGCGGCGCGCAACGCCGACTACGATCTCGCCGTCGCGCAGTACAACGGCGCCGTGCTCGACGCGCTGCGTGACGTGGGTGCGCAACTGACGTCGCTGCGCTGGCTGGGCGAGCGCAGGCGCGAACAGGGCGCGGCGCTTGGCGCGGCCGAAGAAGCCTACGCGCTGGCCGAGCAGCGCTACCGCGCGGGCCTGGGCAACTTCGTGCAGGTCCTGATTGCCGAAATCCAGGTGGTCGCGCAGCGCCGGGGTCAGGCTGACCTGGCGGCCCGTGCCTACACGCTCGACGTACATCTCGTGCGGGCGCTGGGCGGGGGCTTTCGGGCCGCCATCCATTAAGAACGCTGGAATCATCACATGACTGAACAAACGAATCACGCACCGCAAAGCCGGCGCAAGCTGGCGCTTGGCCTTTGCGCCGCCGTGCTGGCCGCCGCGACCGGCATTGCCTGGTCCTCGCCCGGGGTGCTGGGCATCGGCTGGAACAGCCAGCAGACCGAAGACGCTTACGTCGAGGGCAATCTGGTGCACGTCACGCCGCAGGTCRCGGGCACGGTCACGCGCATCGCAGCGGACAACACGGATTTCGTGCGGCCGGGCGAGGTGCTGGTCCAGCTCAATGACGTCGACGCCCGGCTGGCGCTGGACCGCGCCGAAGCGGC
Source organism: Rhizobacter sp. P2_D12 (assembly GCF_056404395.1). Taxonomy (NCBI): domain Bacteria; kingdom Pseudomonadati; phylum Pseudomonadota; class Betaproteobacteria; order Burkholderiales; family Sphaerotilaceae; genus Rhizobacter; species Rhizobacter sp. P2_D12. The sequence continues at coordinate 1,868 of NZ_JBFUEB010000214.1, forward strand.
GCTGGCCAGGGCGGCGCGCCAGGTACGCTCGCAACTGGCCGGCGTCGGGCAGCTGCGCGCCACCGTCGTGCAGCGCGAGTCCGACCTGGCCAGGGCAGAGAGCGATCTGGCGCGCCGCCGTCAGCTGGCCGATACGGGCGCCGTGTCGGGCGAAGACATCCGTCACGCCGGCGATGCCGTGGGCGCCGCCCGCGCTGCCTTGAACGCTGCGCGCCAGCAGGTGGATGCAGCGCGCGCGCTGGTCGACGGCACGACGCTCGAGCAGCACCCGGACGTGCTGTCGTCGATTGCCGGCCTGCGCGACGCGTCGCTGGGCCTGGCCCGCACGACGCTGGCCGCGCCGGTGGGCGGCATCGTCGCCCGGCGCAATGTGCAGATCGGCCAGCGCGTGGCGCAGGGCGCGCCGCTGATGGCGATCGTTCCGCTCGACCAGATGTGGGTCACGGCCAACCTGAAAGAGACGCAGCTGAAGGACGTGCGCATTGGCCAGCCGGTGGCCGTGACGTCGGACGTGTACGGCGCCGACGTCGTCTTTCACGGCCGCGTGGCCGGCCAGGAAGCCGGTACCGGCAGCGCGTTTGCCGCCGTGCCGGCGCAGAACGCGACCGGGAACTGGATCAAGGTCGTGCAGCGCGTGCCGGTGCGCATCGCGCTCGATGCGCAGGAGCTGGCGCGCCATCCGCTGCGCCTTGGTCTGTCGATGAAGGTCGCGATCGATACCAGCCGCGCGGATGGTCCGAGCCTGATGCAGGCCGGCGCGGTGCGCCATTCGTACGAGACGGCCGTGTTCGAGACGGAGTCGCACGGCGCCGACGCAGCGATCCGCCGCGCGCTCGGCGCGCCAGCGGCCGTGGTGGCGCGTTGACCGCAGCCGCCATCGGCACGACGCCGCGCCCGGCGCTGCTGGGCGCCATCTTCGTGTTCAACCTGATCGAATTTCTGTCGACGGGAATGACGGTGCTGGCCGCACCCGCGATCATGGGCCATATCGGCGCCTCGCCCGAAGAGTACGCGACGGTGTCGGCGCTCTACGCCGCCGTGGCGGTGCTGGCGATTTCGCAGATGACCGTGCTGCTGCAGCGCCTTGGCTGGCGCAACTACCTGCTGGGCGCCGTGCTGTTCTACCTGCTCGGCGCGTGGGTGTGCGCCACGAGCGCCAGCGTGGCCGGCTTTGCCGGCGGCCGCCTGCTGATGGCGCTGGGCGGCGGCGTGTTCATGACAGTCTCGCGCATGATGGTCAACCTGATCCCGCCATCGCCACAGCGCCTGCAGGGCATCGCCGCGTATGGCGCCGCGTTGTCTGGCGGGCTGGCGCTCGGGCCTTGGGTGGCCGCGAAGATGCTGGGCCACGAGGCATGGGGCGGAATGTTCCTGGTGCTCGCCGCGCTGGCAACGCTTGGCGCGCTGATCGCCGCGCGCTGGATGCCGCAGGACGCCGTCACGCTCGATCGCGCTTCCGGCGGGTCGCCATCGCGCATGCATGCCATCGACGCGATGCTGCTGGCGGCCGGCGCGGCCATCACGCTGTATGCGTTGCAGCACCTGACGTATGACTGGCATGGCGAACGCGGATCGCTGCTGGCGCACCTGGTGCTGGGGCTCGCGCTGCTGGCCGCGTTCGGGTTGCTCCATGCGCGCCGCAGCGCGCCGTTCCTGTACCTGGGCGTGCTGCGCAGCCCGCGCTATCGCCTGGGCCTCGTCATCTTCAGCGTCTGTTACGCGATGCTCGGCATGGTCAACACGCTGCTGCCGCAGGTGGTGCAAAAGGGTCTTGGCGTTGGATTGGAACAGGCCGGCGAACTGCAGGGAACGGGGTTGCTGGCCACGGTCATCGCGTTCTTCGTGATGCTCGAACTGGTCAAGCGGCGCCCGCATCCGACCAAGTTTTTCGTTACGGGCTTTCTGATGCTGGCCTTGCTCGGCTGGCGCTTCGCGACGCTCGACCCGCGCGCGTATGCGTGGGATGCGGTGATCTTCTGGCTTGGCCTGTTCGGCGGCTTTCTGACGCTGGGGATGGCGACGACGGCGATCCACGCCTTCAAGGAGCTGCAGGCGGACAATGTGGTGTTCTCGAATGCCCAGCAACTGAAAAACATGCTGGGGCAGGCCGGCCTCGCGCTGGGCGTGGGCATGACCAATATCGGGCTGCAGGAACGCACGGCGCTGCATGCATCGCGCCTGGCCGAGAAATCGTCGCTGCTGTTTGACGGTGGCGCCGAGCTGGCACGA
>NZ_JBFUEB010000215.1:0-3988 GCF_056404395.1 Rhizobacter sp. P2_D12
GCCAAGAGGCGCGCCCTGGCAAGACGCAGCGTCGCGGCCGTCGAGCGCCAGCAGCAGGCGCGGCGTCACGCTGCGCCCTTCGCCGACGCTTGCCGCCACCAGCGCCATTTGCAGGGGCGTGGTCTGCATGCGCAGGCCAATCGCCATCTGGCGCAGTTCGTGGCGGCTGTGGATGGGATCGAGCTGCGATGCGGACGCCGACAGCGCATCCCAGTCATTCCAGCGATACTCCGGCGGCAGCAGGCCGCCGTCCAGCCGCAGCGGCTGACCGAAGCCAAGGCGCGCTGCCATCGAGGCGACCGGACGGGCCGCATCGAGCGCCCCCGGCTCCAGCGCCGCCGCACCCGGCATGCCGCCGTCAGGCTGGCCGAGCAGCGTGCGGTCGCTCAGTTCACCGGTCCAGGCGAACCACGTATTGACGCTATGCGCCATCGCGCCGGCCAGGCCCAGGCGACCGTCTGCGGCGCGCGCGCCAGTGATCTGGTCGCGGAAATTGGTGATGCGGGCGCGTGTGACATCAAGCGGGTAGCTGGGCGCATCGGTGCGGAAGTCGTACCCGCCATCGCGCGCGATGCGGTCTACCTGCGCCAATGGCAAACCGCCCAGCAGCGCATCGAGGTGCTTGTCGCCGCGCGCAGCTTGCTCAAGACCGAGCGCGGTGATCACCTTGAACGTCGAGCCGGGCGCGCGGTGGGCGCCGCCGTCGTGCTGGAATGCGGCGATCCGCAGCGGGCTGCGCGCCGGGTCGGCGCGGTCGAAGTCGCGCACCTCTGGCCAGTTGTCCGGCGCAGCAGTATTTCCACCACTCGATGCCGCGGCCAGGATGTCGCCGGTGCCGGCGTCGAGCAACACCAGGCCGGCACGCCGCTCGGCGGGCGCGGGCTGGGCGCCACGGCAAACGCGCCCGTCCCACTGGCCGCCCTGCTGGCCTATGCAGTCGAGCAGCACCTGGGCGCGCGCTTGCAGCGCCAGGTCGAGCGTCAGGCTCGCGGCATGGTCGCTCCCGAACAGGCGCGCCAGCATGCCGGCCACGCTGCCATCGTGCTGGCGGTGCACGCCCAGCAGCGGGGCCAGGCCGGCCAGCGTCGCGTGGACCGACGGCGCGCCATCCTGCCACAGGGCTTCGCCGTTGCGATCGGTCAGGCGCACTGCGGCGCCAGTTGGCCGCACGCTGCGGCTGCCAGCCGGCAGCGCCTGCCACGCGAGCGCGCCCCGCTCAACCTTCAGATGGCGGTAAGCGGCGTCGGCGCCGCCGGACAGTCTCGCCAGGTCGATCGGCTCGATCTCGACCTTGACCGTCGTCGCGCCAGGCAGTGGCGACAGCACCAGGTGCTGCACGGCGCCCGCGTCCGGACAGGCGCGCCCGTCGCAGACGCCGAGGGCCGCCACCGTGGCGCCCAGCACACTGCGCACGCGGCCGGCGACCAGCAGTTCCAGCGGCTTGCCACCGGCCCGCGTGCTCAGGCTCACGAGGCTGTCACGCCGGCCGCCCTCCCAGCCACCGACACGGTTCCACGGCGCCCAGTCTTGCGGCAACTGCGCGAACAGGCGCATCGCCGCCAGCGGCAGGCCTGCCTCGCGCACTGCCGGGCTGCCTGCCACTGCCGCTTGCCAGATTGCCGTTGCTCCGGGACGCACGCGCCATGCCACCAGCCGCCGTTCGCTATTGAACACGCGCACCTGTTCGCGCACGAAGGCGCCGTCGGCCCGGTGATGCAGGCGTTCGAGCAGGCGCCGGTCGCCCGCATCGGGTTGAAAATTCTGCCAGCCGRGCAGCGGCGCGCGTACGGATTCATCGGCCTGGAGCCAGGCCAGCAAGTCGCGCGGCGCCAGTTCGATCAGGCCATCGCGGCCAAGGCGCAGCAAGCGGCGCGCCCGCAGCGCCTCGAACAGCGCCTGGTCTTCCAGGCCGGCGCCCGGGACCATTGGTACGGTCCAGACACCGGGACGCAGGCGCAATGTGACAGGGGTGCCAGCCGCCGGGAAGGCCTGCACGAATGCCGCTTTGGCGGCTTGCTCACCCGGCTGGAAATGCTGCAGTACCAGTTCACCGGCCTGCGGGCAGGCACCGCTCGGCTGGCGCGTAAAGCGCAGTGCCTCGCCGCGCCACAACAGCCAGCCCGCACTGCCCAGCGCGGCCTGGCCCTGGCGCGCATGCGTCGCGACCCCGCCCGTTGCGTCGCCGATCCAGCTCGCGGTGCCGAAGCCTGCGTTCCAGGCGATCGCCAGGCCCGCGCCCGCATTGCCCGTGATGTCGATGCGCGGCATGGCCGAGCCGTCGCGCGCCAGCAGCACGCTGCGTGCTGGTCCATTGCTACTGCGCGCGAGCGCGGCCGCTTCGCTGAACGGATAACCAACGCGCAGCGGCAGCAGCCGCCCGTTCGCCGGATCGAGCATCTGCGTGCACAGGTCGACCCGTACCGCTGGCCCGGCCTGCATGCCGCTCGCAATGACGAGCGCCAGCGCCCCGCGCTGCGTCAGCGACACGCCGCTGTCGGCCGGCACGACGATTTCCAGGCCCGGCGCCAGCGGCTGCAGCGCTGCCAGTGCCTGCGCGCCAGGAACATCGTGCGCATCGTTCGGCAACGCACGCGCGTGCAGCGCCAGCGCGACCGCACCGCCCATCACCAGCGCCAGCGCGGCCCAGGCCCAGGCCGGGCCGAGCGAGATGGTCCAGCCCCGGCGCAGGTTGCGGGCGCGCCGCCGCGCCGTGCGCGACGCGGCGATGTTGCGGGACAGGGTGGCGAAGGGGCCGGTCATGCACGTTTCCCGAGAATAGCGTGGCGCCCATGCGCCCTTGCGCAACGCTAGCGGAGGGACGGTGAAACCGCTGAGCGGATTGACGCGGCGCGCACAGGTCCAGGGCCGCCCTGATGCAGCTCACCCCCCGTTTTCTGCCACTCGTCGCACACCGCTGGAAGCCGTGCGGGGACGCGCCTACAGTACACACATCGACACACCACTCACCCACCAAGGAGAAGCAAAATGAACGTCCTCAAACACATGGAAGCCGTCTTCATCGCCGCCGCCCTGATCGCCGTTCCTGCCGGCTATCTGGCCAAGGTATCGGACGCCAACGCCAACGCCTTCACTGCCAGCAGCGCGGCCATTGCCAGCGGCGCCAAGGTCGCCACCGTGACCGTCACCGCCAAGCGGCTGAGCAACGCCGAGAAGTCGCAATTGCTGGCACTGGACACTGTCACCGCAGCGAGCCGGCTGTGAGCGCGGTCGGTCGTCGCGGCGCCGCCTACGGGCAGCGCGCGGCGGCCAGGTGGACGGCAAACGCCACCAATCTGTGTCAGATGTAATAACTTGCTTCAGGCTTCGCGTCACCGATCCCGGATTGCTATATTCCGCTTATCCGCTTACGGATCTGGAGACGACCATGAAATCCCCGCTTATTCTTGCAGCCCTGATCGCCATTGGCTCAGCTGCCACCATCCCGCTGTCTGCACAGGCCCAGCCGCATGTCTCGGTCGTGATCAGCAACGCCCCGCCCGCCCCCATCTACGAGCGCATCCCCGGTCCGCGTCGCGGCCATGTCTGGGCGCCCGGCTACTGGGAATGGCGCGGTCATCGCCATGACTGGGTGCCCGGCCACTATGTCGTTGCGCGGCCCGGTTATGTATACGCGCCGCCGAGCTGGCACCATCGCGGCAACCGCTGGGTGATGGAACCGTCGCGCTGGAACCGCGGCCCGGGTCACCACTACGGCCCGCAGCCCGTGTATGTGCGCGGCCATGACGGCTATGACCGCGACCGCGGCTACCGGGACCACCGCGACCGTGATCGCGATCGGCATCACGGCAATGGCCGCGGGCGCGGACCGGACTTCGACCGCGACGGCGTGCCGAACTACCGCGACCGCGATCGCGACAATGACGGCATCCGCAACCGTCACGATCGGGACCGCGACGGCGACGGCGTGCGCAACCGGCATGACAACCGGCCGGACAATCCTTATCGCCGTTGATCCGCGCTGTTAATT
>NZ_JBFUEB010000216.1:0-3972 GCF_056404395.1 Rhizobacter sp. P2_D12
GTGTCCGGCGCCGCGCCGGCCGCCGACGTCGCGACCGCGGCCGAAGCCGCCAAGCCCGCGGCCAGGCCGGCCGCCAAGGCCGAGAAGGCCCCGGCCGCCGCGGTCGAGGCATCGACGCTGCGCGTCTCGGTCGAGAAGGTCGACCAGCTGATCAACCTGGTCGGCGAACTCGTGATCACCCAGGCCATGCTGGCCCAGAACAGCCAGGGCCTGGACCCGGCGCTGTACCAGCAGCTGGCCGCCGGCCTCGCCGACCTGGATCGCAACACCCGCGACCTGCAGGAATCGGTGATGTCGATCCGCATGATCCCGATGTCGATGGTGTTCAGCCGCTTCCCGCGCATGCTGCGCGACCTGGCCGCCAAGCTCGGCAAGAAGGTCGACTTCGTGACGCTGGGCGAGGCCACCGAACTGGACAAGGGCCTGGTCGAGAAGATCACCGACCCGCTGACCCACCTGGTGCGCAACAGCTGCGACCACGGCATCGAGACCCCGCAGGAACGCGTCGCCAAGGGCAAGCCAGAGACCGGCACCATCACGCTGAGCGCCTCGCACCAGGGCGGCTCCATCGTCATCGAGGTGCGCGACGACGRCCGCGGCCTGTCGCGCGAGAAGCTGCTGAGGAAGGCCCGCGAACGCGGCATCCCGGCACCCGACACGATGAGCGACCAGGACGTCTGGGGCCTGATCTTCGCCCCCGGCTTCTCGACCGCCGACGTGGTCACCGACGTGTCCGGCCGCGGTGTCGGCATGGACGTCGTCAAGAAGAACATCACCGCGCTGGGCGGCACGGTCGAGATCGACTCGGCCGAAGGCTACGGCATGCGCGTCTCGGTGCGCCTGCCGCTGACGCTGGCCATCATGGACGGCATGTCGGTGGGCGTCGGCGAAGAGGTCTACATCCTGCCGCTGTCCTCGGTGATCGAGTCGTTCCAGGTCCAGCCGGACATGGTCAAGACCATCGGCGGCTCGGGCCGCGTGGTGGAAGTGCGCGACGAGTACATGCCGGTGCTGGAGATGGAGCACGTCTTCAACGTGCCGCGCTTCGACTTCGAGCACGTCAGCGGAATCATGGTGGTGGTGGAGGCCGAAGGCGGTCGCGTCGCCCTGCTGGTGGACGAGCTGCTCGGCCAGCAACAGGTGGTCGTCAAGAACCTGGAAGCCAACTACCGCAAGGTCAACGACGTGTCGGGCGCCACCATCATGGGTGACGGCCGCGTCGCGCTGATCCTGGACGTGGGCAGCCTGGTGCGCCGCTCGCGCCACTGAGAGTCACCGAGGTCCGGCCCGCGCCCGCGGGCCCTCTTTCCCGAACAACCGGAGCACGGCCATGAAGTTGAATGACGTTCGCGTCGGGGTTCGCCTGGGTGGCGGCTTTGCCGTCACCCTTGCGCTGTTGTGCCTGATCATGATCGTGGGCATCTGGCGCCTCGGCACCATCGCCCAGGCCACGCAGCAGATGATGGCCGAGCCGCTCGCCAAGGAGCGCCTGGCCGCCGAATGGGCCCGCAACGTGGCCATCGGCGTCACCCGCGGCAAGGCGATCGCCAAGAGCCCGGACGCCGCGATCGAGGCGCTGTTCTCCGAAGAAGCCAAGGCCTCGACGGTGCGCGGCAACGAGATCATCCAGGCGCTGAAGGCCTTCCCGACCGCCCCCGACGAGCAGCTGCTGCTCGACCGCATCGGCGAGACGCGCAAGGCCTACCTGGCGGCGCGCGACGGCATGATGGCCGCCAAGCGCGCCGGCAATGCCGACGAGGCCACCCGCATCTACGACACCGGCTTCCAGGTCGTCGCGCCGGTCTACACCGCCGCGATGCAGGCCTATGTCGACTACCAGAAGAGGTCGATCGACGAGATGGCCAGGCAGATCGATGCCGACGCACTGCGCGGCCGCTCGCTGATCGCCGTGACCGGCAGCCTCGCGCTGGTGCTGGGCGCCGTGTTCGCATGGCGGCTGACGCGCTCGATCACCGTGCCGGTGGCGCAGGCGGCCAGCCTGGCCGATGCGGTGGCCGGCGGCGACCTGTCGCGCCAGGTGCATGCCGAAGGCAGCGACGAGATCGCCGGCCTGATGCGCTCGCTCGGCCAGATGAACGCCAGCCTGCACGACATGGTCACGCAGGTGCGGCAGTCGGCCGACAGCATCCAGGTCGCGAGCGGCGAGGTCGCGACCGGCAACCAGGACCTGAGCGCACGCACCGAGCAGACCGCGTCCAACCTGCAACAGACGGCATCGTCGATGGGCCAGCTCACCGGCACCGTCAAGCAGACCGCCGATTCGGCGCGCACCGCCAACCAGCTGGCCTCGTCGGCGCAGGGCGCCGCGGGCAAGGGCGGCGAGGTGGTGTCGCAGGTCGTCTCGACGATGAACGACATCCATGCCAGCTCGAAGAAGATCGCCGACATCATCGGCGTGATCGACGGCATCGCGTTCCAGACCAACATCCTGGCACTGAACGCCGCGGTGGAAGCGGCACGCGCCGGCGAACAGGGCCGCGGTTTCGCGGTGGTGGCCGGCGAGGTGCGCAGCCTCGCGCAGCGCAGCGCGCAGGCCGCCAAGGAGATCAAGGGCCTGATCGACGCGTCGGTCGACAAGGTCGATTCGGGCTCGCGCCTGGTGGCCGACGCCGGCCAGTCGATGACCGAGATCGTGACCAGCGTGCGCCGCGTCACCAACATCATCGGCGAGATCACCTCGGCCGCGTCGGAGCAGAGCGACGGCATCGGCCAGGTCAACACCGCCGTGACCCAGCTCGACCAGATGACGCAGCAGAACGCCGCGCTGGTGGAGCAATCGGCCGCGGCGGCCGAGTCGCTGAAGGAACAAGCCCTGCGCCTGTCGGGCGTGGTGTCGGTGTTCCGCCTGAAGGCTGCCTGACCCCACCCGGAGCGCTGTATGAACTCCAGTTTTCGCAACACCCGCATCGGCACCCGCCTCGGCCTCGTCTTCGGGCTGATGGTGCTGCTGATGGTCGTGGCCACCGGCTACAGCGCGGTCAAGCTGAAGCAGACCACGTCGACGCTGCAACACCTGTCGGCCACCGAGTGGCGGATGATGCAGCTGGCGCGCGACTGGAATGCCCAGGCCGCGCTGAACACCTTGCGCGCGACGACCAACGCGCGGCTGGGCACCGGCGACTTCTCCGACGAGCTGACCAAGGCCTCCAAGGCCACGTCGGCGCAGAACGCCGAGACGATCAAGCAGATCGAGGCGCTGGTCTCCGATCCCGAGATGAAGGCCTTGTTCGACAAGGCCAACGCGGCGCGCCAGGTGGCGCTCGCCTTCGGCCCCCAGCTCGAGACGCTGAAGAACAGCGGCGACTTCGTCGCGCTCGAGGGGCTGCTGGCCGGCGACTTCGACAAGAGCCGCAAGGTCTACCAGGCCGCGGTCGACGACCTGGCGGCACTGGCCGGCGCGCGCGCCGCCACGGCGCAGCAGCAGGCCGAGGCCGGCACCAACCTGGCTGCCGCGGTGGTCGGCGTGCTGGTGCTGGTGTGCGTGGGCACCGCAGGGGCCTTCGGCTGGTGGCTGACGCGCTCGATCGCGACACCGATCCGCGACGCCGTCACGCAGGCCCGCGCGATCGCCGGCGGCGACCTGTCGCAGGTGCTGCGCGTGCATTCCGGCGGCGAAGCCGGCGAGCTGGAGCGGGCGCTGGCCGACATGCAGGCCTCGCTGCGCCGGCTGGTCGGCGAGGTGCGCAGCAGCACCGACAGCATCACCACCGCCAGCGCCGAGATCGCGACCGGCAACCAGGACCTGAGCGCGCGCACCGAGCAGACCGCCTCCAACCTGCAGCAGGCCGCCTCGTCGATGGAGCAACTGACCGGCACCGTCAAGCAGAGCGCCGACTCGGCCCGCCAGGCCAACCAGCTGGCCTCGTCGGCCGCCGAGGTCGCCGCCCGCGGCGGCGCGGTCGTCTCGCAGGTCGTCTCGACCATGGACGAGATCAACGCGTCGTCCAAGAA
>NZ_JBFUEB010000217.1:0-3882 GCF_056404395.1 Rhizobacter sp. P2_D12
GCCGTCTGACGGCGGCGCGGAGTTCGAGGCCGGCCAGGCCGCAGGCGCGGCAGTGGACATCGCGCCGCCGGCCGGGCGCTACGTGCTGGCCGCTGCGCAGGGCGGCAAATGCGTGGACGCCATCCCGGCCACGGCCGATGGCGGCCGGTTTCAGCAAGTCGCCTGTGGAGCGGCGCTCACGCAGGCCTTCGACCTGGGCCCGCAGGCCGATGGCAGCGTCAAGCTGACCAACGCCGGCACCGGGCGCGTGCTGGACCTCGATGCGCGGTCGACGGCGGACGGTGCACTGATCCACCAGTGGACCGACAACGGCACCAGTGCGCAGCGCTTCCTGCTGCAACGCGCACAGGGCAACCGGTTCAGCCTGGTGAATGCCGGCAGCCGCAAGTGCGTGAGCACCGCCGGCAGCGGCGGGCTCTTGCAGGCCGCGTGCAGCGGCGACGCGGCGCAGCAGTTCCTGCTCCATCCCTGGTCGGCGAGCGGCCGCTCGGCACTGGCAGTGGGGCAGTACGGCCTGCGCTCCGTGCACTCGGGCCTGTGCCTGGACATCGAGGCGGCGAGCGCGGCCGATCGCGCCAAGGCGATCCAGGCGGCTTGCACGACGGCCACCAGCCAGCGCTTCGAGGCGATGCCGCTGGCCGATGGCAGCTACACGTTCCGCAACGCCCACAGCGGCAAGATGCTGGACGTCGAGGCGGTCTCGACCGTCAGCGGCGCGCGGCTGCAGCAGTGGCCGGACAACGGTGGTGCGAACCAGCACTTCGCGGCCCTGCCGGCCGGCGACGCCTTCATGCTGAAAGCGCAGCACAGCGGCAAGTGCCTCGACGTCGAAGGCAACAGCACGGCGGCCGGCGCCGCGGTCCAGCAATGGGATTGCGGCAACGGCAAGGCCAACCAGCAATGGCGGCTGACGGCGGTGGGCGCGCCTGGGCCTGCTCCTGCCCCGTCCCCTGCGCCCGCACCTGCTCCGGCACCCACGCCCGCGCCGGCTCCGTCTCCGGCCCCCGCGCCGTCCCCGGCACCGGCGCCTTCTCCGGCGCCCGCGCCTGCGCCCGCCCCGGCACCGGCCCCCAACCCCGCGAACACCCCGCTGGCGCTGCCGCTCGAACTGCTGGGCAACGGCTCGCCGCAAGCCCCGGTGGTGGCTGATGCCAACCTGACGCTGGATGCGCTCAAGCTCGCCAGCGTCAGCCAGCTGTGGTTCCAGTGCCACCGCTGCGGCTTCTTCGGCGCGCCGGAGTTCGAGGCGACGACGCTGCCGCCGACCCGGGTCAAGGCCAGCGTGCGCGTGCTGGGCGGCGTGGCGCCGGCGCAGGCCGGCAACATCCCGTGGGTCGACGTCACCGATGCGACCATGAAGCTGGCCGATGCCGAGCGCGTGCAGGGCGGCCTGACGCGGGGCGGCCTGTACACCACGCGCATGAGCCTGGTGCTGGATGCCGCCACCAAGGCGCGCCTGGTGGCCGGTGCCAACCGCGTGCAGTTCCGCTTCAACGGCACGGATGGCGAATCCAACGGCTACCGCATCGTCGACCTGCAACTGCAGGACGCGCAGGGCCAGAGCCTCGCAAGCAACCCGGTGAAGGTCGCCGACATCCGTGCCGAGAAGGACGCCGGCCGCAGCTGGAGCGCCGACGTCACGGCCGGCGATGCGCTGTGGCACGGCCAGGGCAAGCTGCTGAAGTCGACCCTCGTCAACCGCACCATCAAGGCGGCCTGCTCGTCGTGCCATGCCGAGGACGGCCGCGACCTGCAGTACTTCAACTACTCGAACAACGCGATCGTGCAGCGCTCGCGCTTCCACGGGCTGAGCGAGGCGCAGGGCCGGCAGATCGTGGCCTACCTGCGCTACAGCCTGCAGTCGGTGCCGCATGCCGGCGGTGCCGCACCCTGGAACCCGCCGTACCAGCCGGGCCCAGGGCTGGACGGCAAGCCGCTGGCCGAATGGGCCGCCGGCGCGGGTCTCGGCGCGGTGATCGAGAGTCCGGTGCAGGCCATGAAGGCCTTGTTCGGCAAGCCGCAGGACGGCACGCCGCTGAACCTGAGCCAGGCCGACGTCGACCGCGTGATGGACGCCAACGCGACGCTGAACACCCGCGAAGGCGCGATGCCGCTGCAGTACCCGGACTGGAACGCGTGGCTGCCGACCATCCACCCGCTGGACGTGTGGCCGAGCTTCGAATCCGGCGGCACGTTCGCGAACGGCAGCATGAACCCGAGCGCGACCGCGAAGAAGATCGCGGCCTGGTTCGAATCGCACAAGAACCCGAGCGGCCAGTTCGGCGACTGGAGCCACCTGCAGCCCGCGCAGCGGGCCGAGATCCAGGGCATCCTGCAGGCCTCGGGCTTCGAGGCCTATGCCTTCCTGGGCGGCGGCCGCGGCAACCACGTCGCCGCTTCCGGCGAATACGGTGCGCAGGTCGGTGCGCGCAACCTGGCGACACGGGCCTCGTCGGCGACGACCGCCGGCGATCCGGGCTCGTTCACCACCCACGCCTTCATCGAGCGCGCCGTGATGAGCCTGCTGCACTGGAACGTGGTCAACCAGTGGCAATGGGCACAGGCGTACGGCCTCGAGGGCAACCAGAAGTGGTTCATCGGCGACTACGACAGCAGCGCGAAAACCTGGAAGGGCCGCGGCGAGGCGCGCGGCTGGCCGTTCAACACCGTCAGCGTGTTCTTCCTGGCGCCGCACATGCTGTACCAGGCCGACGAGGACGCCTCCGGCAAGGTGACGCGCGAGTGGACCATGGCCTGGGAAAGCGGCAACAAGATGGGCTCGTACTACCGCACCAACGCCTGGTACCAGATGCAGGTCAGCATCAACCCGGGCGGGCAGGGCGACTGGGTCAACTACTCGGTGGACTGGCCCTACCTGACAGGCTTCGACGACGTGCTGGCGAATGCGCTGGGCACGGCGACGCCGGCGCAGGCCAACTGGGCGCTCATGGCCAACATCCGGCTGCTGCAGGCGCGCATCAAGGGCGCGCAGTTCGTCAACAACGCGATCCCGCTGTACATGCCCGGCGATACGCGCTCGATCATCCTGAACCGCGGGCGCTACAGCCGCGCGCAGACCTTGAAGCACCTGGTGCCGACCAACTTCATCGACACGGTGACGACGCAGAACTGCGGCAGCACGCCGTTCAAGAAGTTCGACCAGCTGCAACCGGGCTTGCACCTGAAGGTGGTGAACGGCGCGATGCAGCAGTTCAACCAGCTGTTCACCGACACCGACCCGGCCGCCTGGCGGCGCTGCGACCCGAACAACATGGACCTGGGCGAACCCGAGCCGACCGCCGGTTTCGGGTTCTGCCTGGACCGCGGCAAGAAGCCGCTGGCGCCGGTGAACGGCGGCTACGCGATGAACACGGTGAACTACCGGGCGACGGCCGAGCAGAAGCAGCAGTACGGCATCTGGAAGATCACGCAGATGGGCGGCGATGCGCAGCGGCTGAAGAAGTGGAACGACTGGGTGCTGCGCGCCTGGCCTTGAGCGCAGAGCCGCGCTGGTCCCGCCGACAGGAATCGAACCTGTATGCAGCAATATCTCAAAACTGCGCATGTTGGTTAACACTACTGCGCTATGTGGCTACAGCGCTAGGGATGGTCTGCATAACTGCCGCGACGCGCGCCGGTGATGCAGAGGAGGCAGGATGCAAGTTTGCTGTCGCGCTGAAGCAGTAGAGAAGCTCGGCGCCGCAGCCGCACCGGCCCGTTTGGACCGTTCGATGCGGCTATCGGGCGCACTGCGGGCGCACTCATCCCAAGGCCATCAGCTTTCTTCGCGCCATCCACAGGTTCGACAGCGCGAACAGCGTGACGATCTGCGCCGTGTTCTTGGCAAGCCCTCGGTATCGAACCTTCGTGTAGCCGAACTGC
>NZ_JBFUEB010000218.1:0-3828 GCF_056404395.1 Rhizobacter sp. P2_D12
GTTCGAACGCGAGGCGACGCCCGGACGCGTGCGCTGGATCGACCTGTCGCCGCACCAGGCGCGGCTGGTCGAGTCGCCGCTGGACATCCGCGAGGCCTTGCGCGAGCAGATGGATGCCGTGCCGCGCGCCTGGATCTTCACGTCGGCGACGCTGGGCGACGACGAGCGCCTGTCTTGGTTCACCGAATCGGCCGGCCTGGAAGACGCGCAGACGCTGCGCGTGGGCAGCCCGTTCGACTATCCGGCACATGCGCGGCTGTACATCCCGACCGCCTTCCCGAAGCCCAACGAGCCGGGGCATCCCGTGGCGGTGGCGGCGCTGGCGGCGCGCTGCGCCCGCGCGCTGGGCGGGCGCACCTTCGTGCTGACCACCACGCTGCGCGCGCTGCAGGCGGTCGGCGAACGGCTGCGCGACACCTTCGAGACCGAGGGCGACAACATCCAGGTGCTGATGCAGGGCTCGATGCCCAAGCGCCAGCTGCTGCAGCAGTTCCTCGCGCAGCCGCGCTCGGTGCTGGTGGGCTCGCAGAGCTTCTGGGAAGGCATCGACGTGCCGGGCGACGCGCTGCAGTGCGTGATGATCGACAAGCTGCCGTTCCCGCCGCCGAACGATCCGCTGGTCGAGGCGCGCGTCAAGCGGCTCGAGAGCGAAGGGCGCAACCCGTTCGCCGACTACTTCGTCGCCGAGGCGGCGGTGTCGCTGAAGCAGGGCGCCGGGCGGCTGATCCGCAGCGAGACCGACCGCGGGCTGCTGGTGGTCTGCGATCCGCGCATGTCGGGGATGAACTACGGGCGCCGCCTGCGCGACGCGTTGCCGCCGATGACGCGGCTGGTGGACGAGGCCGGGGCGCTGGAATGGCTGGAAGGCCTGCAGGCGCAGGCCTTGCCGTTCTAGCGCGTCACTGCGCCGTGGCGGGTGCCGGCTCGGACGCCAGGAACACGCTGTTCGGGAAGTTCTGACGCAGCACGCGCCCCGCATCGTCGCGCAGCTGCTGCAGGCCGAGCTTGTCGTAGCTCATCACCATCAGGTGCAAGGCCTCTTCGGTGGCCGGGCTCTGCTGGAATTCCTGCACCGTCTGCTGCGCCCGGTTGGCCGCCGCCACGTAAGCACCGCGCCGGTAGTAGTAGCGCGCCACGTGCACCTCGTAGGCCGCGAGCGAATTGACGATGTAGCGCATGCGCGCCTGCGCATCGGGCGTGTACTTCGACTGCGGGAACTGGTCGACCAGCTGCTTGAACGACTGGTACGAGTCCTTCGAGGCCTGCTGGTCGCGCTCGGACAGGTCCTGCCGCGCAATGCTGCTGAAGATGCCGAGGTTGTCGTTGAAGTTGACGATGCCCTGCAGGTACAGTGCGTAGTCGAACGCCGGGCTGGTCGGGTGCAGCTTGATGAAGCGCTCGAGCACCGCCAGCGCCGCGGCCTTCTCGCCGGTCTTGTAGTTCAGGTAGGCCCGCTCCAGCTGGGCCTGCTGGCCGAGCGGGGTGCCGGCGGCGCGGCCTTCGAGGCGCTCGTACAGCTTGAGTGCGCGTTCGTAGCTGCCGGCATCGGCTTCCGACTTCGCCTCTGCATACAATTTCTCGACGGTCATGCCGGCCGTTTCGTCCTTCGGGGTCGAGCCACAGGCCGCCAGCAGGGCCGCCAGCACGGCCACCGATGCCAGGCCCGACCACCGGCCAACCAAGCGAATCACATTCATGAGCCTCGTGGCGCCACAGCCGCGGCGCGCATCCTGTCGAAAGAAGAGCGGCGATTATATGGTTCACCCTCCGCAAGACCCGCCCCTGGCCGAGCTCGTCGACCCGGGCGACGCCGGCGACGAAGCCCTCGAGGCCGGCGTTGCCGATGCGCCCGAGCGCCGCAGCGCCATCATCGACCGCAGCCTGCACGGCGTGCGCCTCGACAAGGCCCTGGTCACGATGGCCGGCGAGTTCTCGCGCAACCACCTGCAGACGCTGATCGAGGGCGGCCACGTGTGGGTCGACGACCGGCCGGCCACCCAGGCCTCGCGCAAGGTCTCGGCCGGGCAGCAGGTGCGGGTGGAACTGGTGCCGACGCCCGAGAGCCTGGCCTTCCGGCCCGAGGCGATGGTGCTGCCGGTGGTGTACGAGGACGACGCGCTGCTCGTGATCGACAAGCCGGTCGGCATGGTCGTGCACCCGGCGGCGGGCCATTGGTCGGGCACGCTGCTGAACGGCCTGCTCGCCCACCACCCGGCGGCGGCCACGCTGCCGCGCGCCGGCATCGTGCACCGGCTCGACAAAGACACTTCCGGCCTGATGGTCGTCGGAAAGACCCTGCAGGCCGTGACCGCCCTGGTGCGCGCGATCGCCGCGCGCGAGGTGCAGCGCGAATACGTCGCGCTGGCCCACGGGCGCGTGCCGGCGCAGCCGTTCCGCATCGATGCGCCGCTGGCGCGCGATCCGCAATCGCGGGTCAGGATGGCGGTGGTGACCAGCGGCAAGCCGGCGCAGACCGACGTGACGCGGGTCGCGCTGGGCGAGTTCGCCGAGCTCGGCGGCGGCGCGGTCAGCGCGGTGCGGTGCAAGCTGCACACCGGGCGCACGCACCAGATCCGCGTGCACCTGGCGTCGCGCGGGCATGCGCTGCTGGCCGATGCGCTTTATGGCGGGCGGCCCGGCCTGGGCCTCGTGCGCCAGGCCCTGCATGCCGCACGCCTGGGTTTCGTGCATCCACTGGGTGGCCAGCCGCTGCAGTTCGAATCGGCCCCGCCGGCCGACCTGGCGCAGGCCTGGCAGCAGGTGTTGCAGGCCTGCGCAGAAGCCCCGTGACACGCAAGCGGGCCGCCCTATACAATGGTGGCCAACCCTCCCCGGATCAACGAAGCGTTCCGCACGGCGTCCGCGCCGCGCACAATGGCTTCCTCCCATGGAGGTGACCGCGCCGAAAGGGCGCGGCGCACGGTTCGCCGCGATAACGCATCGAACCAGAAGCTCCAACCGCCCGACAGCCTTCGACAGTGACACACCGGTGCAGTCGCCGGTTCCTGCGAGGGTCGATGCGATCGGAGCCTGCCCCCGAAAGCCCGCCGGCCCTGCCGGCCGAGAATGTGAACGAAGTCAATGAACACACAGGATGCAAAGCGCGTCCTTGAGACCGCGCTCATCTGCGCCCAGCAGCCGATGCCGCTGCGGGACATGCGTGCGCTGTTCGCCGACGAGATCGGTGCGGACACGCTGCGTGCGCTGCTCGACGAGCTGATGCGCGACTGGGAAGAGCGCGGTGTCGAACTGGTGGCGCTGGCCCACGGCTGGCGTTTCCAGAGCCGGCCCGAGATGCGCGAGTACCTCGACCGCCTGAACCCCGAGAAGCCGCCGAAGTATTCGCGCGCCGTGATGGAAACGCTGGCGATCATTGCCTATCGCCAACCCGTGACGCGCGGCGACATCGAAGACATCCGCGGCGTCACGGTCAGCAGCCAGATCGTCAAGCAGCTCGAGGACCGCGGCTGGATCGATGCGATCGGCTACCGCGAAGCCCCGGGCCGCCCGGCGCTGTATGCGACGACGCGGCAATTCCTCGACGACCTGGGCCTCGCGAGCCTCGAACAGCTGCCGATGCTCGAAAGCTCGACGCTGAACCCGGGCGCGATGGCCGAAGCGCTGGCCGCCCAGCCGTCGCTGCTCGAACCGGAGCAGGGCGCGCTGGCGCTCGACGGCGAGCTGGCGATCGAGGTGTCGGCGGCGCAAGCCGAACCACCTGCTGCCGTACCGGACGACGAACCCGTCGCTCCGTCTTCCCCCGAACCCTCCGATTTCCCCGAGCCTGCGGCCGACGCCGCCCCCAAGGACACACCGCATGAACCAAGC
>NZ_JBFUEB010000219.1:0-3659 GCF_056404395.1 Rhizobacter sp. P2_D12
CGACCTCGCGCGCCACCAACCCGTAGCAGACGTAGTTCAGGCCGGCACCGCCATAGGCCTCGGGAATCGTCGGGCCGAGCAGGCCCAGCTCGCCCATCTCGCGGAAGATCGCCGCATCGGTGCGCTCGTGGCGAAAAGCCTCGAGCACGCGCGGCGCCAGCCGGCCCTGCGCGTAGTCGTGCGCGGCGTCGCGCACCTGGCGCTCGTCGCTGGACAGTTGCTGCTCGAGCAGCAGCGGGTCGTCCCAGTGGAAGGTGGCTTTGGAGGTGGACATGGAAAGTCTCCGGAGTGGTCGGCCCGACACGCAGCGTAGCGCGTCGGCAGGAAGTGTCACCCGCCGGCTTGCTGCGGGTTTTCATCCACCAGCAAGGACAGGCCCAGCAACGCGCGGCGCTTCAGCCACGGGCTGGGGCGGTAGCGCGGGTCGCCGTAGAAGGCGTGCATCCGCTCGAGGATGGCCAGCACCGTGCGCGCGCCGAGCCGGTCGCCCCAGGCGAGCGGCGGCAGCGGGTAGTTCAGGCCCAGCTTGACGGCCAGGTCGATGTCGGCCGGCGTCGCGATGCGCTGCTGCGCGATGTCGCAGGCGATGTTGACGATGGTCGCGACGACGCGCTGCGCGACCAGCCCGGCGCTGTCGCGGATCACCGTCACCGGCACGCCGTCGGCGCCGAACAGCCCGTGCGCGGCGTCGCGCCAGGCGGCCGTGGTGGCGGGCGTGGTCATCACCACGCGGCGGCGCGACAGGTCGAACAGCGTTTCCACCGCGACGGTGCGCTGCGCATCGAGGCCGTGGCGTTGCGCGCAGGTCGTGGCATCGTCGCCGACCGGCGCGACCACGCACAGGCTGTCGGCCCGTGGCACGGTGCCGTCGTCGACCGGCGTGCCCAGCGTCGCGACCAGCGCGCGCAGCGACGCCGGCACGTCGGGCGCCAGCCACACCGCGGCCGGACGCGCGGCCGGCGCGGGCGCTTCGGCGATGGCCTGCTTCTGTCCGCCGTCGTAGCGGTAGAAGCCGCGCCCCACCTTGCGCCCGACCAGCCCGGCCGAGAGCATCTGCCGCGTCAGCGGCTGCGGCCGGTAGCGCGGCTCGTCGTAGTACTGGCGGTAGATCGATTCCATCACCGGGTGCGACACGTCGAGCGCGGTGATGTCCATCAGCTCGAAGGGCCCGACGACGAAGCCGGCCACGTCGCGCAGCACGCGGTCGACGTCGTGGAACTCGGCGATGCCCTCGGACAGGATGCGCAAGCCCTCGGTGCCGAAGCCGCGGCCGGCGTGGTTGACGATGAAGCCGGGCGTGTCCTTCGCGCGCACCGCCGTGTGACCCAGGCGCCGGCCCAGCGCCAGCAGGTTCAGCGTGACGGCCGGGTCGGTGAGCAGGCCGTCGACCGCCTCCACCACCTTCATCACCGGCACCGGGTTGAAGAAGTGGAAGCCGGCCACGCGCGCCGGCACGCGCAGCGACGCGGCGATGGCGGTGACCGACAACGACGAGGTGTTGCTGGCCAGCACGCAGTCGTCGCGCACCAGCGCTTCGAGTTCGCCGAACAGCGCCTGCTTGGCCGCCAGGTCTTCGACGATGGCCTCGACCACGACGTCGCAGTCGCGCAGCGCCTCGAGCGTGGTGACGGGCTCGAACTTCGCGGTGGCCGTGGCCGCCTGCGCCGCGCTCAGCTTGCCGCGCTCATGCAGCGAGCGCAGCGTGGCGGCGAGCTTCTCGCAGCCCTGGGCCGCGCCGTTCGGGCGCGCATCGAACACCAGCACGTCGAGCCCGGCCAGCGCGGCGATCTGCACGATGCCCAGGCCCATCACGCCGGCGCCGATCACGCCCAGGCGCAGCCGGTCGCTGCCGAAATCCTTGAAATCCTTGTGATCGGTCTGCATTGCGGAATACCATTCTGCGGAGTCGGGCCAGCCGCCGATTGTTCCCGTTGCCCTCTTCCACTGTCAATCAACGTTCTCCTGACGCCATGGAAACGCCTGCCTCCGACACACCCGCGGTTCTTCCAACGCCGTCCCGGCCGCGCCGCGCGAGCCCGCCGCGGCCCAAGGAAGACCGCCATTTCGTCACCGCGCTGGCACGCGGGCTGGAGGTGCTGGCCTGCTACCGCTCGGGCGACAAGGCGCTGGGCAACCAGGAGATCGCGCAGCGCTGCCGGCTGCCGAAGTCGACGGTGTCGCGGCTCACGGCGACGCTGACGCGCCTGGGCTACCTGATCCAGGTCGAGGACAGCGGCAAGTACCGGCTCGGCACCGCGACGCTGTCGCTCGGCAGCGCGATGCTGGCGCGGCTGGACGTGCGCCAGCTGGCGCGCCCGGCGATGCAGGATCTGGCGGATTTCTCGCGCGCGATGGTGTCGCTGGGCACGCGCGACCGGCTGTCGATGATCTATGTCGAGAACTGCCGCAGCAGCGCGGCGCTGACGCTGAGCCTGGACGTCGGCTCGCGCATCCCGGTGGCCAGCTCGGCGATCGGCCGGGCCTGGCTGGCGCTGGCCGGCGAGCGCGAGCGCCAGGACGTGCTCGAGCGCGTGCAGGAGCTCGACGAGGTGGCCTGGCCCGAGCTGCAGCGCGGCATCGCGCGCGCCGTCGAAGACCACCACACCCTCGGCGTCGCCACCTCGTTCGGCGAATGGCAGAAGGACGTCAACGGCATCGCGCGCGCCTTCCGCCCCGGCGGCGGGCTCCCGCCGATGGCGATCAACTGCGGCGGACCGTCGTTCAACCTGTCGAAGGAGTTCCTGTTGAACGAGGTGAGGCCGCGGCTGATCGAGGTGGTGGATCGGCTGGAAGCGTCGCTGCTGCGGTGAAGTTTGATCGTCCTTTACTCTGGACGCCCGATTTAAGCCGGCAAGACGAACTGTCGCGTGTCAGTGTTCCGAAGATTCTTCGGTTCCTACTCACCAGTCGAGTGCACATATTGGCCGTCTATATCAGGCCGACACTCATGCCTCGAATGGCGCTTGTCAACGCGGCGCAGAAGGTTGCGTTCGCCGCGATGAAATCCGCAAGTGATCGTTGCTGGGCAGTGCGATCCGAAAAATTCGAATTCTGAGAGCAGATGACCTCAACGCATTCATTCGGCGAACCCGGATCTTTGACTCGAACGACGATGCTCTCAAGCCCAAGAGCGGCGCAGCCATCATCGTAGAGCTCGTGTTGACAGCCTAGGGAAACTCTGCAAAACCGGCCTGAGGCTTGCATAGACGAAGGGCATGATCGCCAAGCGAGTTGAGCCGATGAAGCAACTGGGACTGGGACTGAATCTGTCGACCAAGAAGACGCGCAAGCGGGAGTTCCTGGAGGAGATGGAGCGAGTGGTGCCGTGGGCTGCGCTGGTGCAGATTGTGCAGCCGCACTACCCGAAGGCGAAGACGGGACGGCCACCGTTCGGCATCGAGACGATGCTGTGTTGATTTCCATCCAGAACTGACCCACTGAGCCCGAGGATTTCCATCCAAAACTGACCCACGCAAGAACCCTAACCTGCTGCTTTTGGTGGCAGGGAGCGAAGGAGTGATTGACGTGGCGACACTGAGTGTCATCAGGCGCTGGGCACTGCGCGAGCAACTGTCCATCCGAGAGATAGCCCGGCGCACGGGCCTGTCTCGCAACACCATCAGGCGGTACCTGCGAGACGATGCGGTCGAGCCGCAGTA
>NZ_JBFUEB010000220.1:0-3642 GCF_056404395.1 Rhizobacter sp. P2_D12
CTCGACCGGCGGCGCTGCGCCGACCCGCGGCGGCGCGAAGGTCGGCGGCGGGTTGGCCTCGGGCACGGCCGTGTTGCCCGAGATCGTGCGCAAGGCGCCGGCATTGGCGAAGCGCTCGACCGGGAAGTAGTCGCTCTTGAAGTGCAGCTCGACCTCGCCGGTCAGGTCGGTCGAGGTGTTGATCTCGGCATCGCTGCCGGCGCGCTTGCTGCTGACGTACGCCAGCGAGGCCGACGCCTCGACGCCCCAGACGAGCGCGTTGTAGTGGCCGCGCATCGCCACGCGCGCGTCGACGTCCTCGGCCGTGCGCTCGAACGCGCTGTCGCTGGTGTCGATGTGGAAGGCCATCGTCGCGCGGATCTTGCCGGCCGTGACGACGATGCGGTTGATGCCCAGCAGCACCATCGTCGACAGCATCTGCAGTCGCGTCTCGGCCAGGCGCCGGCGCGCGGCCGGCAGCAGCGTCTCCTCGATCGACGATTCGTCGAGGCTGCCGCTGACGTGCAGCTCGCGTTCGAAGTCGGGCGGCGGCAGCTCCTCGGCGCCGCCGCGCGGCACCGCCTTGCCGCCGCGCACCGTCAGGTGGCGCGGATAGGTCTCGGCCAGCCAGCCGTGCGCCTGCTCGTCGGTGACGTTGTCTTCCATGAACTGGTCGACCGTCTTCGAGACGTTCGACAGCAGCTTCCCGAACGCCTCCATCTGCTTGACCGTGGTCTGGAAGATGGCGTCGAAGGTGCCGCGGATCAGGTCGGCGACGAAGGTCGGGAAGGCGATCGCACGCAGGGTCTGCTGCGTCACGTTGCCGATCTGGCTCGCCGCCCGCGGCGCGAAGTCGTTCGCCTGCGACCGGGCCAGCGGCGGCGCGGCCGCAGGAGCCGGCACCAGGGCCGGGTCGTGCCCCGCCGACTTTTCCTGCGCCGACTGCCCTTGCGCGGACACCGGGCGGCTCGTGCGGGTCTCCTTCAGCACCGGCGTCTGGCCCAGGCGCTCCGACTGCCAGTAGATGTCGCGCAGGCATTCGGCCGCGTAACCGGCCACGCGCGCGAGCTTTTCCTCCAGGCCGTGGCGGTCGTCCTCGGCGAGCTGGTGGTACGACGGCGTCGCCTCGAGCAGGCTGCGCACCTGGGTGCGCACCAGCGCGTCGGTCGCCGGCGTCGGCAGGATGCCTTTCGGATCGGGCGGCGTGGCGAACGCGCCGCTCAGTGCGACAGATCTCGCCAGCGAGCCCGGCGGCGTCGACTTCGGGCGAGGTGGCGCCGCTCGTTGCACGGGCCGCGCCGGACGGGCGAGCATGGCGATGCTCATGCGCGCCTCCGCGCTCTCGCGATCGCTGCGCGAGACACGTCGGACGACAGCGAGAACGCCGTCCCGGGCACGCGCGACGGCGCGAGGTTCTGGTACTGCGGCAGCGGGTTCGGCACCGGCAGGCCGCTGGCCGCCAGYCAGCGCAGCGCGGCCTGCACGGCGTCGGCCTCGGGGAACTCGAGCTCGAACACCGTGGCCAGCGTGCGCAGCAGCTGCTGGCCGGCGGCACCGCGGCGCGCCGCCGCGTCACGGCGCGCCGCGCCCTCTTCGGGCAACAGCCTGCTCAAGCTGTCCCATGCCGAGCGCGAGCCGAGCTGGCGCATCAGGCCGGCGTCGCCCAGCAGCTCGAAGGCCTGCAGGCTGCGCTGGTGGATGCGCCGTGCCCATTGCACGATCGAGCCGGCCGGCGCGGCGGCGACGAGCGCGAGCAGGTCCTGCGCGGCGGCGCGCCACGCGGCCTGGCTGATGAGCCCGGCCTGGCCACCGGTGGGCGTGCGCTGGCGCTCGAGGTCGGCGCGCACGACTGCCGTGGCGAAGCGCACGAGGCGCTGCTGGAAGTCGAGCCGTGCGCCGTCGT
Source organism: Rhizobacter sp. P2_D12 (assembly GCF_056404395.1). Taxonomy (NCBI): domain Bacteria; kingdom Pseudomonadati; phylum Pseudomonadota; class Betaproteobacteria; order Burkholderiales; family Sphaerotilaceae; genus Rhizobacter; species Rhizobacter sp. P2_D12. Next base: position 1,883 of record NZ_JBFUEB010000220.1, read on the forward strand.
CATGGCCCCAGCCGCCGAGCACCGAGCGCGACGCCTGCAGGCCGCGCACGGCCGCGGTGCCCAGGCCGAACAGCCGCGCGAAGATCGTCGCGCGCTCGTTGCGGCTCGGGTAGTCGCGTGCGCTGAAGGCCAGCCGGTCGAGCTTCTGCGCCGCCGCGCGGTCCTGCAGCGCCAGGCCCTGGCGCTGCTCGACCAGCGCGTCGACGGCCGGCAGCACGCCGGCCTCCTCGAGCTCGGCCTGCAGGTAGAGCGCCGCATAGGCGGTCAGCACCTCGGGCTGCGGCGCCGTCGTGGTCGGGTTCGGCAGCGCGGGCAAGGCCAGGCGCAGCGGATCGTCGGCCAGCGATTGCGGCATCGACAGGCGCGCGAGCAGGCGATGCACGTCGCGCAGCGCGGCGGCGAGCACATCGGGGCTGGCGCGGCGAACCATGGTCGTGGCTCCGTGCTCCGTCAGCGCGTGACCGCCGGCGCGGGCGCAGGCGCCGGCGCCTTGGCGCCGGGCGTGCCGGGTGCGGCGGCGGGCTGTTCCTGGCCGGCGGGCGTCTTGCTGCGGATCGCGTTGATCTGCATCACGTCGACCATTCGCTCCATCGGGAAGTAGTCGCTCTTGAACTGCACGTTGACCTTGCCGGCCAGCTTCGCGTGCATCTGCACCTTGGCCTCGGAGTCCTCGCTGCGCGTCGTGTTGACCGAGAAGTTGGCCGAGTCCTCGGCGCTCGACTTGCCGTACCAGTTCTGGTTGAGCTTGCGCTTGGCGCCCAGCCCCAGGAAGCCCGAGCGCGAGCTGCTGTAGCTGCCCGAGTAGCCGGCCTCGGCCTTGTTCTGCGAATGCCAGTCGGCCGAGCGCTCCTGCTTCATCTTGCGGCGCACGGCGTCGGTCGTGTTCAGCTCGAACATGCACGAGGCCTCGATCGAGCCGTTGGTCACGACCAGCCGGTTGACGCCCATCATCACCATCGTCGCGAGCAGCTGCTGGCGGTCCAGCGCCATGCGGCGGCGCGCGGCCGGCACCAGCTTCTCCTCGATCAGGTCGTCGTCGAGCGACGTCACCGGCTCCTCGAGCCCGAGGTCGGCCTGCAGGTCGGGCAGGCTCTCGTCGCTCGCGCCCTGGCGCTGGCGCACCTTGGGCTTGTCGCTGCTGATGTCGATCTCGAAATGCTCGGGGTAGCGGTCGGCCAGGTAGTCGCGCGCATTGTTCTCGCTGACGTTGTCCTTCATGTACTGGCTGACCGACTTGCTGACGTTCTTCACCAGCTCGGCATAGGCCTCCATCTGCTGGATCGACGAGTTGACGATCGCGCCGAACACGCCGTCGATCAGCCCGGCGACGAACTGCGGGAAGTCGACCTTCTGCACCATCTCGGTGAACGCGTCGCTGCCCTGCCGGGCCGCGACGGCGCCGCTCTCGCCGAAGCGCTGGCCGGCCGTGTCGCCCTCGGGAAACGCCTGCTTGCCGGCCAGTGCCGTCACCGGCGTCTGGCCTGCCAGCGTCACCTGGTCCGGACGCGTCTGGCCGTCGGCGCCGCCAAGGATGTAGTGGAAGGCCTGGACGGTGTCGCGCGCGACGCCCAGCCGCTGCTCGGCGCTCATGCGCGCATAGGCGGGGCTGGCGAGCAGGCCCTCCTTCACGCGCTGGCGGATCAGCGGCAGCAGGCGGTCGTCTTGCGGCGTGGCCATGGTCGTGCCTCTTTCAGCGCGCCGGCGCGGTCACGCCGGGCACCGGCGGCAGCGCCGGCATCGGCGGCAGCGGTGGCGGTGCC
>NZ_JBFUEB010000221.1:0-3623 GCF_056404395.1 Rhizobacter sp. P2_D12
CAGCTGTCCAGGTGCTGGCGCCATGGTGCGTCCAGCGGCCGGTCTCCCAGCGCCACCAGCATGCCCACCAGCGCCGGCACGAACACGACCGCCAGCACCGCTGCGGTCCAGAACACGGGCGCTGCCAGCAGGCTCCAGCACAGGATCAGCAAGGCGAGGGATGCCGGTGCGACGAGACTCGCGCGCAGCTGGTCGAACAGCATCCAGCGCGCAGGCGCGTACTCGAGGTAATCGGGACCGCGACCGAGGCGCTGCACCGATTGCCAGGCCGCGCGCACGGCGCGGTGCCGGCGCAGCATGTACTCACCATAGCTGGGCGGGTGCAGTGCGTCCACGCGCAGGTCGGCCACGCGGCCGGCGCGCAGGCGATCGCGCTCGACGGCGCCGGGCCAGGCACGCCCGTCATCGCGCACAACGTCGCCGCAGGCACGACGCCAGGCATCGACATCATGGATCGCGACCCAACCGTAGCGCGCATCCAGCGCGGCCCCGCCCATGCGGGCAAAGCGCGGCGCGCGATGGCCCGGTGGCGCGGGACCACGTGCGGGCAGCAGCATGCCGTGCCCTTCGAGCACACGGCCGCTGTCGTCCTGCACCGGCTGGTGCAGCGGGTGCGCCATCGCGGCCACCAGGCTGCGCGCCGCGTCGCGCGGCAGGCCGGCGTTGGCATCCAGTGCAATCACGTAGCGCATCGCGGCGCCGGCGCCGGTATTGCCGGCGGTGAGCAAAAAGCGTTCGCGCGCGCCGCACAGCCAGGCATTCAGGTCGGCGATCTGGCCGCGCTGGCGTTCCTGGCCGATCCAGGCTTGCTGGTCGACGCTGCGGGTGCGTGGCCGCACCAGCAGCATGAATGGCCCGTCACCGTCAGGGGCGTACCGGGTATTCAACGCCTCGATGGCGGCGCTTGCCTGCGCCAGCGATGCGTCATCTGTCGGCAGCGTTTCGCTGGCGGCATCGGGCAGATCCAGCAGCAAGCAAAAGCGCAGGTTCGGGTCGCGGTTGCCGAGGTAGCGCACCTCGAGCTCTTCGCGCAGCCGTTCGATCGCGGCAACGTCACCCGCTTGCGCGCAGACGGCAACGACAGTGCGGCAGGTGTCGGGAATGCCGGCGCTGAAATCCATGCGCGGCGTGGTGACAGGCGGGATGCGCCAGCGTTCCATCATGCGCACCAGGGACAGCGCCAAGGCGCTCGCCCCCGGCAGCGCCAGCAAGCCAATCAGCGCCAGCAACCAGGCGCCGGCATCGCCCTGGCGTGCATGCACGAGGATGGCGATCGTCAGCAACAGTGTAAGGACTGCGGTTGCGCCAATGCGCGTGGCAACCGGCGCCTTGTGCGCCAGGGCCGGCAGGTAGTGGCCGACGTGGCGGGTGCGCACGTCCAGGCCACCTTCGCCCGGCGCGCGGTGGGTGCCGGCCAGCGTCAGCGCGTCGCGCGCGACCTCGACTTCATCGACTTTGGCAGCCCGGGCCCGGCGTGCAATCGCGTGCCGGTAGCTGTCGCGCGTGGCACCGTCCATGGCGGCGTAACTGCCATCCGGGTCGGTGCGCAGCAGCGCGTCGACGGCGCCATGCGTCTCGGCGAAGGCGCGCCAGTCGATCCCGCCCAGCAGGCGCAGGCTGGCCAGCGTGTTGCCGGCCGAGATGGCATCCTCGGCCTGTTCGCTGTGTTCGCGCTGCGTGTGCTGCGCGATGCTGCTGTCGCCATCGGCCAGGCGCGCGTCGAGCCAGTCCAGTACCTGGCTCACGGCGCYGCCGCGGCCGTGCAGGCGCCGCGCCAGTTCGGCGATGAAGCTGTCGTTGGCCTCGACGCTGCGCATCATGTCGGCCACCAGCAGGATCAAATCACCGGGCCGCGTCTCGGCCGTATCCAGCAGGCGCACGGCCCATTCGGCGGCCTGTTCATGCGCGGCGCAGGCACGCGCCGCGCGCGCGGCCAGGCGCCGCAGGTTGTCGATCAGGGCCAGGCGCAGCAGCGCCGGCAGCGCATCCAGTTCGGCGATGCGCAGCGCTGCGCTGTCCGGGCCTTCCTGGTAAGCAGCCACGAACAACGCCAGTTCGCCGGCGTCGATGCGGCCATCGCCATGCGCGACCACGTCGAGCACCAGGCGCCAGGCGCGCACGGCGCCATCCGGGGCCAGTGTCGGCAGGGTCGCGGCGACCGGCCGCAAGCCGGCGCGCACCAGGCGCACCTGGGCGTCGAGCAGATGGTGCTGGTCGAGCAGGCGCGCACCGGCAGGCGGCAGCGCGAAGCCGGCGCGGGCGGCCTCGTCGAGCGCATCGCACGAGGCGGCGATGGCGTCGGCATCCGTGCCCAGGAGTATGCGCAGGGCCTGGGCGCCGCCTTTGCCGGCCGTGGTGGGTTGCAGTACGTGGCGCGCCGCCAACTGGCGTGCGTGTTCCGCGCGCTGGAGCGCGCCGAGAGGTGCTGCGCGCCATGGCGCATCGTCGCCGGTCGCGCGCGCCGCATCATGCGGCGTGCGCTGCCCGGCGGGCAGGTTGTGGTTCTTGACGTTCAACGGGGCCTCGGGACTGAGCGTGCGCAGCAGACCGCTGGAGCATAGTGGCGTCCGGGACGGATCAGGGCAGGAAACGCTGGGCGCGCACGGCTGATCTCATGCTAGGCAAAGACCCGCGTCGTTACTGTGCGCTGACGAACACACCCCACCGATGCGCTGGCATCGGGGCCATGCTACCCGAGATCAGATAACGAGCGCGAATCCGCCCACCAGTGACCAGGCGCCCGGATGGCCCATGGCGCGCAAGGCCTGCGCCGCGCGGGCACTGCGTGCGCCGCTGCGGCAGACGAACAGCAACGGCGCCGTCGCGCCCAGCCACTGGGGCGCCTCGTCGGCAACGCACGCCAGCGGCACGTTGCGTACCGTGTGGCCGTGCAGGCTGACCGTGCCTGCGACGCTGTGTTCGCGCAGATTGCGCACGTCGATCACGATCGCGTCCGGATGCGCAGCGAGCCAGTCGCGGGCAGCATCGGCGGGCACCAGCATTGCGCTGTCGATGGCGCCATCAATCGCCGGCTCGGCGCCGGTCACAGGCATCGGCGTGACCAGCGCCGCGCCGCAGCGCGCGATGCGCTCACAGGCCAGATCGAGCGACGCGTCGTCAAGCAGCGCGCCAAACGACAGGCGCACCGCCGCCGCGCTGCGCCAGGCCGGCACGCCCATCGCATCGAGCACGTAGCTCGACCCGGCCTTCCCGGCCGAACACGCCGAGCCGGCGCTGACGCGCATGCCGGCGGCATCGAACAGGTCGAGCAGCGTGGCGCTGGGCATGTCGGGCACCGAAAAATTGATGGTCGTGGGAAGCGACTGCGCCAGAGGCGCGTTGAACACGATGCCGGGCAAGGCCGCTTCGAGCGCCGCCACCAGGCGCGCGCGGCAGGCCAGCAGCGCGGCACCGTCGCGGAACGTGTCGTCCCGCTCCAGCGCCGAGAACACGGCGCCCAGCGCCGCGATGCCGGCCATGTTTTCGGTGCCGGAACGCTGGCCATCCTCTTGTCCGCCACCGCACATCAGCGGCGTGTACGGCGCACCGCGGCGCACGTACAGCATGCCGATGCCTTTCGGCGCATACAGCTTGTGGCCCGAGAACGGCGCATAGTCGATGCG
>NZ_JBFUEB010000222.1:0-3606 GCF_056404395.1 Rhizobacter sp. P2_D12
GGCCACGCCCGCCGCGGCCGCGCGCCCGGGCGCCGCCACCGGCGGCCGCTGGGTGCGCCGCGGCAACCGCATCGTCATCTTCGGCGCCTGAACCGCCATGGCCATCGGTGCCTATCCCGCGTGGTTCCTGATGCAGGAATCGCGAGCGCTGCTGACGCGGCTGGCGCGGGTCAAGCCCTTCGCGCTGGTCGAGCCCATGCTGCCCGCGGCCAACCTGCTGCCGGCCGCGCAGAGCGCGATCGAAGGCCACCTGATCGCCGGCCGGCGCGAGCTGCGCCGCCTGGTCCACGGCTTCATGGACTGGCTCGCCGGCAGCGCCGCGCAACGCGCCAGCGCCGCCGAGGCGCAGCGCCGCTTCGCCTACCTGCGGCTCAAGTTCAACGCCGTGCTGACGCAGTTCGATCTCTTCAGCGACGTCGTCACGCAGCGCAGCGAGAACGAGAGCGGCGTCTGGCTGTCCGGCCTGGACGTGCTGTCGGCCGACGCGCTCGCGCTGCGCGGCGGCTACTACCGCGCCCCGCCGGTGGTCTGCTACCTGGACCGCGGGCCCGGTGCGGCCATCCGCCGCGCGCGCACGCGGCTGCCCGGCGGCGGCACCAGCCCGGTGGCGGTGATCCGCATGCCGCGCGAACGCATGATCGGCAGCGGCATCGCGTCGTCGCTGGTGCACGAGGTCGGCCACCAGGCCGCGGCGTTGCTCGGCCTGGTCGACTCGCTGCGGCCGGTGCTGCGCGGGCTGCAGCACGGCGCCGGCGACGGCGCGGTGGCCTGGCGCCTGTACGAGCGCTGGATCAGCGAGATCGTGGCCGACTTCTGGTCGGTCGCGCGCATCGGCGTGGCCGCACCGACCGGGCTGATGGCCGTGGTCAGCCTGCCGCGCGCCTTCGTCTTCCGCATCAACGTCGACGACCCGCACCCGGTGCCGTGGCTGCGCGTGAAGCTCAGCTGCGCGATGGGCGATGCGCTGTACCCGCATCCGCAGTGGGCCCGGCTGGCCGCGATGTGGGAGGCCTTCTACCCGACGCACGGGCTGGACGCCGAATCGCTGCGCCTGCTGCAGCGCCTGCAAGCCGTGATGCCGGCCTTCGTCAGCGTGCTGGTGCAGCACCGCCCGGCGGCGCTGCGCGGCCGCACGCTGGCCCAGGTGCTGGACGTCGCCGAGCGGCGGCCGGCGCGGCTCGCGCTGCTGTTCCGGGCCTGGTCGCGACTGCCGGCGCTCATGTACCGGGCACCGCCGTCGCTGGTCTTCGCGGTCATCGGCCAGGCGCGCAGCGACAACCGGCTCAGCCCTGAAGACGAATCGCTGCTGCTGGGCAAGCTGCTCACGCACTGGGCACTCGCCAGCACGCTGGACACCTCGCAGGCCTGCGCCGCGGCGCCGCGCTGCAACGTCACCCGCCTCACTTTCACCGAAGGAGAACCCTGATGAGCAAGCACCACCACGACCATGATCCCGATCGCCGGTCCTCGATCGAGGTCCGGGTGCGCGACGCCGGCGGCGCGCAGCGCCCGATCGCCAATGCCCAGGTCGGGCTGTTCGATGCCGGCACACTCGCCGGCGGAACGACGCTGCCCGACATGCCGGCGCTGCAACTCAAGCGCAGCGACGACGACGGCCGGCTGCGTTTCGACGGCGTCGTGCCGGGCACCTACAAGCTCGGCTTCCTGCACCACCCGCTGCACTACTCGCAAAGCTTCACGGTCGGCGACGACGGCGCGTGCACGCAGTGCCTGGAGCCGGAGATCAACGCCCAGCTCGAGACGCACTGGCTGTCGCGCGATTGCGAGGAGCTGGATTGCCGCGTGCCCCAGGTCGGCGACCACCTGAGGGCCACCGTCAGCCACGTCAGCGACAGCCAGCTGCACACCGTGCCGCCCCACGGCTCGGCCACGATGTCGAAGGACGCCAGCGCCGCCACGTTCTCGACCGCCGCGACGCGCGCCGGCCGCTTCGACTTCGCCTGGGCGCTGCACTCCCCGGCCCAGGGCATCGCCGCGGGGCAGCCGCCGGCCGTGCTGACGCTGTCCCAGGAAGGCCACGTCGCGCCGGTGCCGGCGCAGCCCGTCTCGGGCCAGCTCGGCATCGCGCTCACGCGCACCGAGACCGAAGCGACCGAAGACCTGCCGCTGTGGCTGGCCATCCGCAACGGCACCGACGCGCTGGGGTTCAACCACTACCTGCGCTTCATGGACGTGCTGTTCGGCGGCCACCGCCACGGCCCGCGCCACGGTGGCCACGGCGGCCGCGGTTTCGACGCCGAACGCGAGGCCTTCGAGACGCTGAAGCTCAAGCGCTTCCTGCCCTTCAACGACAGCGACTCCTACCGCGTGCTGAAGGCCGCGACCGAGGCCTTCGTGATGGTCAACTGCGGCGTGCTGCAGGGTGGGGAACACGACAAGGCCTTCCGGCCGCGCCACGACAACGCCTACCTCGACCGGCGCGACCTGCCCGCCTTCGACGACCTGCGCGGCGCCTTCGACGGCTACCTCGAGCGGCCGGGCGGCATCCTGCCCTACCTGGCGCTGGTGGCGCGCAAGCTGCCCGACATCCCGATCATCGAGGGCAACCCCGACGGCGCCAACCTGGCGGTCGGCTTCGTGCACGAGAAGCTGGCCAACCCCTGCCTGGTCGAGCTGATCTGGTCGTACTGGCACGAAGAGGCGATGCTGGTGCAGACCATGAATGCGGTGACGCGGCGCTTCTCGAACCGCGCCGCGCCGAACACGCCCGACCCGCTGGCCAATCTCGAGATCGACCCGCTGCGGCCGCTGAACAGCCTGCTGTGGGGCTACACGCAGGACGAGCAGCACCGGCTGGGCGTCAACCGCCGCAACCTCGAGTACGCCCACCAGTACGGCCTGAGCCTGCGCGGCAAGGCCGTGAAGGACTACCGCAGCGCCGACACGCGCTCGCAGTTCCTCGAGGGATTCCACCACCTGCTGCGCCTGCTGACGGTGTTCTACAAGCAGGACGACGACACCACGGTCAAGGCCGACGCCTTCCCGGTGCTGAACGCGCTGAAGGAGGTGCACCTGGTGATGTCGCAGGGCGCGCACAACAACTTCGGCGAGCTGGCGACCACCGCGCGCATCGAGATGCTGATGCAGCAATGGCTGCTCGGCCGGCCCGAGTTCCGCGAGTTCCTGCCGAGCCGGATCATGGTGGCCTATCCCGAGCCGTGGATGGACCGCGTCGACGCGATGAAGAAGCTGCAGGGCTGGACCGATACCAGCGTCGTGCACTTCCGCAACCTCGCGATCTTCGGCGAGCAGGTGATGCTGTCGATCCGCTTCGGCGCCTGGAGCGAGGTCTACGAGCCGACCCAGGCCTTCAACTGGGCGCGCTTCTGGCGGCCGCAGGTGCAGGGCTACATCCACGCCTACCGCGCGGCCACCGGCATCGATCTCGCCAGCGAGACCTTCGACCCGAGTGCCGATGCGATGCTGCCCTCGCTGCTGATGCAGCGCCGGCTGGCCCAGCAGCAGCGCAACGCCTGACGGAGCCGCGGCCATGCTCGACTTCACGTCGGCGCTGTACCTGGGCCTGCGCCACCCGCTGGGCAGCAGCCGCCCCTGGGCGGCCCTGAGCCTGGGCCGGCCCGCGGC
>NZ_JBFUEB010000223.1:0-3583 GCF_056404395.1 Rhizobacter sp. P2_D12
AGCAGAGCGCCGACTCGGCCCGCCAGGCCAACCAGCTGGCCTCGTCGGCCGCCGAGGTCGCCGCCCGCGGCGGCGCGGTCGTCTCGCAGGTCGTCTCGACCATGGACGAGATCAACGCGTCGTCCAAGAAGATCTCCGACATCATCGGCGTGATCGACGGCATCGCCTTCCAGACCAACATCCTGGCGCTGAACGCCGCGGTCGAAGCCGCCCGCGCCGGCGAGCAAGGCCGCGGCTTCGCGGTCGTCGCCGGCGAGGTGCGCAGCCTGGCCCAGCGCAGCGCCCAGGCCGCCAAGGAGATCAAGGCGCTGATCGGCGCCTCGGTCGAGAAGGTCGATTCCGGCTCGCGCCTGGTGGCCGATGCCGGCCACACCATGAAGGAGATCGTCGGCTCGGTCCAGCGCGTCTCCGACATCATCGGCGAGATCACCGCGTCGTCGTCCGAGCAGAGCGACGGCATCGGCCAGATCAACACGGCGGTCACGCAGCTCGACCAGATGACACAGCAGAACTCGGCCCTGGTCGAGGAAAGCGCCGCCGCGGCAGAGAGCCTGAAAGACCAGGCCCTGCGGCTGTCGCAAGCGGTCGGTGCCTTCCGCCTCGACGCGCAGCACTGACCCACACAACTTCGCAGAGAGCAGCCTCATGAGACTCCAAGACCTGCGCATCGGCACCCGCATCTGGTTCGCCGTCGGCACCTTCATCGTCGCGCTGCTGGCGCTGGTCGCGTTCGCGGCCTGGCGTTCGGCCCAGGTGCAGGCCTTCTCCGACGAGGCGCTGGCACTGTCGGAAACCAAGATCCGCACCGCCGCCCGCTGGGCCGGGCTGACCGAGGCCGCGGTGTCGCGCGCCCAGGCCGGCGCGATCAGCAGCGATCCGTCGGTGCGCACCGCGTTCAAGGACATCAACGACAAGGCGATCGCGCAGATCACCGAGCTGCAGAAGCAGCTCAAGGAGATGCCGCAAACCGAGGCCGAGACGCAGCAGATGGCGAAGATCGCCGCCGACCGCAAGGTGGTGCTCGACATGTCGGCCGAGATCACGAAGAAGAAGGAAGCCGGCGACCTGGACGGCGCACGCACGCTGGCGATGGGCGGCTTCGCGCAGGCCACCGACACCTACATGCAATCGCTGCGCGGCTTCGTCACGCTGCAGGAACAGGCTGCCGCCGCCACGCGCACGCAGCTGGCCGCCGAGCGCCGCAAGACCGTCACGCTGGCGGCCGGCGTGGTGGCCTTGATCATTGCCGGCGCGCTGATCGGCACCTTCGCGATGGTCGGCTCGATCCGCCGCCCGCTGCGCGAGGCGATGGCGCTGGCCGACTCGATCGCCGGCGGCGACCTGAGCCCGCGTCCGGCGGTGACCCGCGGCGACGAGATGGGCGACCTGATGCGCGCGCTGCAGACGATGACGGCCGCGCTCGGCCGCGTCGTGCAGCAGGTGCATTCGGCCAGCGACAGCATCCGCACCGCCAGCGCCGAGATCGCGACCGGCAACCAGGACCTGAGCGCGCGCACCGAGCAGACCGCGTCCAGCCTGCAGCAGACCGCGTCGTCGATGGAGCAGTTGACCGGCACCGTCAAGCAGAGCGCCGACTCGGCCCGCCAGGCCAACCAGCTGGCCTCCTCGGCCGCCGAGGTCGCCGCCCGCGGCGGCTCGGTGGTCTCGCAGGTCGTCTCGACCATGGACGAGATCAACACCAGCTCGAAGAAGATCGCCGACATCATCGGCGTGATCGACGGCATCGCCTTCCAGACCAACATCCTGGCGCTGAACGCCGCGGTGGAAGCGGCGCGTGCCGGCGAACAGGGCCGCGGTTTCGCGGTGGTGGCCAGCGAAGTGCGCAGCCTCGCGCAGCGCAGCGCCGACGCCGCCAAGGAGATCAAGGGCCTGATCGGCGCCAGCGTCGACCGTGTCGAGGCCGGTTCGCGCCTGGTGGCCGATGCCGGCCAGACGATGCAGGAGATCGTCGGCTCGGTGCAGCGCGTGACGGACATCATCGGCGAGATCACCGCGGCCGCGTCCGAACAGAGCGATGGCATCGGCCAGGTCAACCAGTCGGTGACCCAGCTCGACCAGATGACGCAGCAGAACGCCGCGCTGGTCGAGGAGTCGGCCGCCGCCGCCGAAAGCCTGAAGGACCAGGCGGTGCGCCTGTCGCAGGTCGTCGGCAACTTCAGGTTCGAGTCCGCGCACGCGGTCGCCTGACCAGATCCACCGGAGTCATTCCCATGCTGAACCTTTCCTTCAAGCGCAAGATCGCGCTGCTCGTCGCGGCCTCCGTGCTCGCCCTGGTGATCGTCACCGTGGCCAACGGCGTGCACATGCGCAGCCAGATCGTCGAAGGGCGCCGCGGCCAGCTGGTGACGGCGGTCGAATCGGCCTACAATATCGCCGCCGCCTTCGAGGCCAAGGCCGCATCCGGCGCGATGAGCAAGGAAGACGCGCAGAAGGCCGCGAAGGAAGCGATCCGGGTCGCCCGCTACGGCGGCGCCGAAGGCAAGTCCGACTACTTCTACATCTTCACGCTCGACGGCAGCGGCGTCATGCACCCGTTGAAGCCCGAGTGGGACGGCCAGTCGCTGATCGGCAAGGTGAAGGACACCAGCGGCAACGACATCGTGCAGGGCGAATCGAATGCGCTGCGCGCCAGCAAGAATGGCCGCGCTTTCCTGATGAGCGATTTCCCGCGCCCCGGCAAGACCGAGCCGGTGCCCAAGCTGCAGTACGTGATGCACGTGAAGAACTGGGACTGGATGGTCGGCTCGGGCCTGTACATGGACGACGTCGATGCGCAGGTGCGCAACTCCGCGCTGGAGGGCCTGGCGGTCATGCTGCTGGTGCTGGCCGGCATCGGCGCGCTGGGCTACGCGATCGCACGCAGCGTGCTGCGCCAGATCGGCGGCGAGCCGACCGAGGCAATGGCCGTGATGGGCGAGGTGGCGCGCGGCAACCTGTCGGTCGACCTGAGCCACTCGGTGTCGGGCAGCCTGCTGGATTCGCTGTCGCTGATGGTGCGCTCGCTGCGCACGACGGTGAGCCAGGTGCGCCAGAGCACCGACAGCATCTCGACCGCTTCCGGCGAGATCGCGACCGGCAACCAGGACCTGAGCGCGCGCACCGAGCAGACCGCTTCCAACCTGCAGCAGGCCGCCTCGTCGATGGAGCAGCTGACCGGCACCGTCAAGCAGAGCGCCGACTCGGCCCGCCAAGCCAACCAGCTGGCCTCCTCGGCCGCCGAGGTCGCCGCCCGCGGCGGCGCGGTCGTCTCGCAGGTCGTCTCGACCATGGACGAGATCAACGCCAGCTCGAAGAAGATCTCCGACATCATCGGCGTGATCGACGGCATCGCCTTCCAGACCAACATCCTGGCGCTGAACGCCGCGGTCGAAGCCGCCCGTGCCGGTGAGCAGGGCCGCGGCTTCGCGGTCGTCGCCGGCGAAGTGCGCAGCCTCGCGCAGCGCAGCGCCCAGGCCGCCAAGGAGATCAAGGCGCTGATCGGCGCCTCGGTCGAGAAGGTCGACTCCGGCTCGCGCCTGGTGGCCGATGCCGGCCACACCATGAAGGAGATCGTCGGCTCGGT
>NZ_JBFUEB010000224.1:0-3558 GCF_056404395.1 Rhizobacter sp. P2_D12
GCGCCATAGAGGGTGATAGCCCCTTACACGAAATCTGAACGGTGGTACTAAGCATACGACAAGTAGGGCGGGACACGAGAAATCCTGTCTGAACATGGGGGGACCATCCTCCAAGGCTAAATACTCGTAATCGACCGATAGTGAACCAGTACCGTGAGGGAAAGGCGAAAAGAACCCCGGGAGGGGAGTGAAATAGATCCTGAAACCGTGTGCATACAAACAGTAGGAGCGGACTTGTTCCGTGACTGCGTACCTTTTGTATAATGGGTCAGCGACTTACATTCAGTGGCGAGGTTAACCGTATAGGGGAGCCGTAGAGAAATCGAGTCCGAATAGGGCGACAGTCGCTGGGTGTAGACCCGAAACCAAGTGATCTACCCATGGCCAGGATGAAGGTGCGGTAACACGCCCTGGAGGTCCGAACCCACTAATGTTGAAAAATTAGGGGATGAGCTGTGGGTAGGGGTGAAAGGCTAAACAAACTTGGAAATAGCTGGTTCTCTCCGAAAACTATTTAGGTAGTGCCTCAAGTATCACCATCGGGGGTAGAGCACTGTTATGGCTAGGGGGTCATTGCGACTTACCAAACCATTGCAAACTCCGAATACCGATGAGTGCGAGCTTGGGAGACAGACATCGGGTGCTAACGTCCGGTGTCAAGAGGGAAACAACCCAGACCGCCAGCTAAGGTCCCAAAGATTGGCTAAGTGGAAAACGAAGTGGGAAGGCTAAAACAGTCAGGATGTTGGCTTAGAAGCAGCCATCATTTAAAGAAAGCGTAATAGCTCACTGATCGAGTCGTCCTGCGCGGAAGATGTAACGGGGCTAAGCCAGTCACCGAAGCTGCGGATATTTTTCTCGTRATTTATYACTTGATCAATATGGTAGGAGAGCGTTCTGTAAGCCTGCGAAGGTGTCTTGTAAAGGATGCTGGAGGTATCAGAAGTGCGAATGCTGACATGAGTAGCGATAATGGGGGTGAAAAGCCTCCACGCCGTAAGCCCAAGGTTTCCTGTTCAACGTTCATCGGAGCAGGGTGAGTCGGCCCCTAAGGCGAGGCAGAGATGCGTAGCTGATGGGAAGCAGGTTAATATTCCTGCACCGTCGTATGATGCGATGGGGGGACGGATCGCGGAAGGTTGTCTGGCTGTTGGAATAGCCAGTTTTTGACTCATAGAAGGTRCTTAGGCAAATCCGGGYACGTAATTCAAGGGGTYGAGACGAGGAACTTAGGTTCTGAAGCAATCGGAAGTGGTTCCAAGAAAAGCCTCTAAGCTTCAGTCATACGAGACCGTACCGCAAACCGACACAGGTGGGCGAGATGAGTATTCTAAGGCGCTTGAGAGAACTCGGGAGAAGGAACTCGGCAAATTGGTACCGTAACTTCGGGATAAGGTACGCCCTAGTAGTTTGACCACTTTACTGTGGAAGGATGAACGGGTTGCAATAAAATGGTGGCTGCGACTGTTTAATAAAAACACAGCACTCTGCAAACACGAAAGTGGACGTATAGGGTGTGACGCCTGCCCGGTGCTGGAAGATTAAATGATGGGGTGCAAGCTCTTGATTGAAGTCCCAGTAAACGGCGGCCGTAACTATAACGGTCCTAAGGTAGCGAAATTCCTTGTCGGGTAAGTTCCGACCTGCACGAATGGCGTAACGATGGCCACACTGTCTCCTCCCGAGACTCAGCGAAGTTGAAATGTTTGTGATGATGCAATCTACCCGCGGCTAGACGGAAAGACCCCATGAACCTTTACTGTAGCTTTGCATTGGACTTTGAATCAATCTGTGTAGGATAGGTGGGAGGCTTTGAAGCGGRSACGCTAGTKYTCGTGGAGCCAACCTTGAAATACCACCCTGGTTCATTTGAGGTTCTAACCTTGGTCCGTTATCCGGATCGGGGACAGTGCATGGTAGGCAGTTTGACTGGGGCGGTCTCCTCCTAAAGTGTAACGGAGGAGTTCGAAGGTACGCTAATTACGGTCGGACATCGTGATGATAGTGCAATGGCATAAGCGTGCTTAACTGCGAGACCGACAAGTCGAGCAGGTACGAAAGTAGGACATAGTGATCCGGTGGTTCTGTATGGAAGGGCCATCGCTCAACGGATAAAAGGTACTCTGGGGATAACAGGCTGATTCCTCCCAAGAGTTCATATCGACGGGGGAGTTTGGCACCTCGATGTCGGCTCATCACATCCTGGGGCTGTAGCCGGTCCCAAGGGTATGGCTGTTCGCCATTTAAAGTGGTACGTGAGCTGGGTTTAAAACGTCGTGAGACAGTTTGGTCCCTATCTGCCGTGGGCGTTGGAAATTTGAAGGGGGCTGCTCCTAGTACGAGAGGACCGGAGTGGACGAACCTCTGGTGTACCGGTTGTCACGCCAGTGGCATTGCCGGGTAGCTAAGTTCGGAAGAGATAACCGCTGAAAGCATCTAAGCGGGAAACTTGCCTTGAGATGAGATTTCCCAGAGCCTTGAGCTCTTTAAAGGGTCGTTCGAGACCAGGACGTTGATAGGCTGGGTGTGGAAGTGCAGTAATGCATTAAGCTAACCAGTACTAATTGCCCGTACGGCTTGTCCCTATAACCTTGGTAGTCCAGGGTTGCRAGAGTTCAGCTGTTGTTGATACAAATACGACCCCCMAATAAAAACTACTTCTTCCAGATTCAGAGCAGCGTTGCATTGCAACGARGCTCGTACAAGTTATGCCTGATGACCATAGCAAGTCGGTCCCACCCCTTCCCATCCCGAACAGGACCGTGAAACGACTTTGCGCCGATGATAGTGCTGCAACCAGTGTGAAAGTAGGTTATCGTCAGGCTAGTTATATAGAAAAGCCCCACTCAGTGAYCTGAGTGGGGCTTTTCGCTTTGGGGTAGTGAATTCAAGTCGATAATTCCAGGCTAGCGAGGTATTCGACGAGATTGTTTGCGTCGTACCGATATCGATGTGCCTGTCGCTAGTTCCGATCAGTCGTTGCCACTCACTTTTTGCCGTTGGTTTCGTTCTATCGATCGCAACAGACGGTTGAGGTCGCGCTCGCATCCGTTGAACTACAGGTTGCGGGGCAAATCAGGTCAGGTGTTTCCAGCGGGGCACAGTGTGCATGGGCCTCGCCGACTGGACGGCACCGGACGAACGCATTGTCATTTTCGCAGCCGGCATCTAGCTTGGTGGTAAGCAGATGGCCACTATCATGCGAACAGGGCTGCTGTCTCGTCTGCTCTCGTCATCTTCGATCTGTCGTCAGCCACCGTCGACACCAGGCTATGCGGTGTCGCAAAAAAAGACGTTGACAACAATCATAAAACATCGCATACTCTCTTTCCTCCTGCTGCGACGAACACAACGCTTCGAAGAATACGGCAGAGGAAGCAGCACCGAATAAAGTTCTTTAAAAATTAACAGTCGATAAGCGTGGGCGTTTGATGAAGGTGCCAAAGACTTCGGTCTTTGATTACTTAAATTATCAAATGTTCACAAAAAAGAAATACGTTGCTCAGCAATGAGTAACGGTCAGTATTTTGAGTGAGCGACCCCTGCAGCAATGTAGGG
>NZ_JBFUEB010000225.1:0-3529 GCF_056404395.1 Rhizobacter sp. P2_D12
CCGAGCACACGCTGGCCGCCCGCAAGCTCAAGGCGGCACTGGCGCGCCATGCGCGCGTGCGCGACCTGATCCCGCTGGGCGCGTATGTGCCGGGCGCCGACCCCGAGACCGACCGCGCGGTGGCGCTGCAACCGCATATCGAGGCATTCCTGTGCCAGGGCACGCGCGAAGGCGCCCCCATCGACAACTGTATCGACGCCCTGAAAGCGATCATGGCATGACACGTTCAACGACCATCCGCAGCCTCGGCACCCTGGTGCAGCTGCGTTCGACGCAGGTCGAACGCCTGGAAGCCGACCTGGCCAGCCAGGAAGCGACCCGGGTGCGCTACCAGAACAACCTGCAGCGCCTGACCGCGCTGACGCACGGCAGCGGCGCATCGGGCGCAGCGCTGCAGATCAACCCTGCCATGGCGCTGAACTGCGGCGCCTACAAGCAGGGCGTGATGGCGCTGGCCGACAGCCACCGGGTCGACCTGTCGCTGCACCAGGCAAACATGGCGGTGTCGCAGAACCGGCTCAAGGATGCCTGGGTCGGTCGCGAACTGCTGGGCAAGGTGCTGGCGCGCGAACAAGGCGCGCAGGCGGCAGGACAAGAGCGCGCCACCCGCAAGCGCGAAGACGATATCGCTACCCAATCCTGGCTGGCCGGACGGGCCTGAGCCCGCCCCAGACGCACACGCACACGCAACCACAAGGAATACGTCCCATGGCAACGGCAATCACTTCACCGACCTACGATCCCATCCCGACCGCGACCAATCTGGCCGACAAATACGTCGCGCCGCGCCAGCAGATTCTGACGACGCAGCTCGCCGCCGCCACGGCCGCCGAGCGCGGCCTGACCGAGATGAATTCGGCGCTGCTGGCGTTCCAGACCAGCCTGACGGCGCTCACGGGCGCGAACAAGACGGTGTTCGCCCAGTCCGCCGTGTTCGGCGACACGACGATCGGCAGCGCCACGGCCAGCAGCAAGGCCGCCGCCGGCACGTATGCCTTCTTCGTCAAGCAGATCGCCACCGCCAGCCAGGTGTCGTTCACGGGCCTGGCCGACAGCACCGGCGTGGCCGGCACGCTCAAGCTGAACATGGGCGGCGCCCTCGCCTTCGACGTCGACATGGCCGCCGCCAACACCGACGGCGGCGCACTGAGCACGCGCGAACTGGCTGCCGCCATCAATGGCGCAGCGGGCAACGGGGGCAAGGTCACGGCCTCGATCGTCACCACCGGCGGCACCGCGGAGCTGGTGCTGACCGCCAGGGACACGGGCCTGAACTCGGCCATCACGCTCGATACGAGCGGCATCACCGGCACGTCCAGCCTGGCTGACGCCAATGCCGACCCGGCGCGGCGCCGGATGCTGGTCGAGGCGCAGGATGCCGAAATCCGCGTCGGCGCCGAGAATGGCACCGCGATCACGCAGGCCAGCAACACCTTCACCGCCATCGATGGCGTCAGCATGACGTTCACCAGGGCCCATGCGGCCGGCGCAGCGCCCGTCACGCTGACCGTATCGGCCGACACCACCACCAGCACGGCCAACGTGCAGGCGTTCGTCGACGCCTTCAACAAGCTCAAGACCACCCTGAGCAAGCTGACCGCCAGCGGCGACGCCGCCAAGGGTGTTGCCGCCGGCACGTTTGCGCATGACAGCGGGGTGCGTGCCCTCAACGACCGGCTCGGAACGCTGCTGCGGCCGGCGAATGGCGACTCGCTGGCGGCCTACGGCATCATTTCCACGCGCACCGGCACGCTCGAACTGGACGCGAAGCGCCTGACCAGCCAGCTGGCCGTCAATCCGACCGGCCTGGACGCCCTGATCGGGGCGCCAAGTTCGTCGGCCCCGACCGGCATTGCCGGTGCGCTCGACAATTACCTGAAAACCTGGAGCAGCAGCGTCGACGGCCAGATCAAGCTGCGCCGCGAACAGACAACCAGCGAGCAATCGCGCCTGAGCGCGCGCCAGGCGTCGCTCGACGGGCAGCACGAAGCAGCCTATCAGCGCTACCTGCGCCAATTCACGCAGCTGCAGAACATGCAGTCCGTGATGAACAACAACGTGTCACTGTTCGATGCCCTGTTCGGCAACGACAAGTGACCACAGCCGGATCATTCACATGTCCTATCAAGAAGCCTACGGCAGTTACCACGCAGTGAACCTCGACGCGCAGACCACGCGCGCCTCGCCGGTCGACCTGGTGCTGCTGCTCACCGACGGCCTGCTCGACGAACTGGCGCGCGCCCGCGCGCACATCGTCGCCCGCCGCTACGAACAGAAAGCGGCCAGCATCAACAAGTGCGTCGAAATCATCAACGGCCTGGCCAGCTCGCTCGACTTCGACGGCGGCGGCGACACGGTGGCCAACCTCGCGCGCATCTACGATTTCTGCGCGGGCCACCTGCACACCGCCGGCATCAAGCTCGACCCGGAGATGGTCGATGAAGTCATCCGCATCCTGTCGACCATTCGCCAGGGCTGGAAAGGCGTCCAGGAACGCAATGGATAGGTCAATCGTCATCGGCCGTCTGGGCGCGCAGCTCGACACCGCTGCCCGCGGCGCCGACTGGGACGGCCTCGACCTGGCCGTGCGCGACCTGCCGCGCCAGCTGCGGGCGCTGGCGGTCAAGGGACCGTGGAGCGCCGCCGAGCGCGCGGCCCTGCAGCGCCTGCGCGCATCGCACGACCGCGCTGCGCAGACGGGCGCCGCTGCTGCTGCCGACCTGCAGGCGCGGATGGACGAGATGCGCGACAACAAGGAAGGCTGGATAGCCTATGCCCTCGCGGGCGAAACCGAACCTGGTGAGATTGTGCAATGAACCTTGCGATGAACAGCGCCATGAATACTGCAATGCACGCGGCCGGCAGCGTGGCCGGCAATCCTGCCCCGGCAGCGGCCACCGCCGCACCCGCCGCAGCGGCGCCTGATGCACTTGCACCGACCGCCGGTGCAGCCGGTGCTGCAGCGCCCCTCCAGGCGCCTGTGACACCCCCGGCGGCTGCCCTGCCCTTCGGTCACTGGATCGCACTGGACCGCGCGTTGCCCGATACCGCCGCCGCGCCGCAGGAAGATGTCGTGGCTGCGCCGGCCGCTGATGCCGGCGAAGCCGAGGCAGCACCCGAGGAAGATCGCGCGACTGACGTCCTGCTGGCCGCAATGGCGCCGCTGGTGACGCCGGCCGCACTGCCCGCCATGATGCTGGCGATGCACGGTGCAAAGCCCGGCGTTGCCGCCGACGCCGCTACCGCACCTGCCGAAGATGCCGCAGGCGGACCTGCTGCCGGCGCGCCGGACGCCGTCGCCCAGGTGGGCAGTGCGCGCGCCACCCCGGCAGCGGTCAATGTGTCGACCGCCGCCGCAGCCTCGATCCTGCCAGCGCCTGCCCAGGCAGCCAGCATGCAGACAGCCGTCCGGGCCGACCCGGGCGCGGCCCGGCCGGTGGCGGCGCAACCGAACGCCATGCCTGCCATCGCGCCGGTGTCGGGCGAGGCCACCGCCGAAGCCAGCGCCGACGCCGCCCCGGTCACGGTG
>NZ_JBFUEB010000226.1:0-3492 GCF_056404395.1 Rhizobacter sp. P2_D12
GGCCAATGCCGGGGCGGCCCCGGCGCTCGCCACCCCGAAGTCGGCGGTCGGCCGCGTCGCGGCGCCCAGCGAGGTGCGCACGCGCAACGCCGTCTTCAAGCAGGCGAGCTTCGACGACCTGCCCGGCTGGCAGCAGGACGACCTGCGTGCCGGCTGGAGCGCCTTCCGCAACTCGTGCGAGGTGCTGCAAAAGCGCGCCGAGTGGGGCGAGATCTGCGATGCGTCGCGCCGCGTGCCGGCCGGCGAGACGGCGGCGATGCGCGGCTTCTTCGAGAGCCGCTTCTCGCTGCTGCGCATCCTGAACACCGACGCCAGCCCGCAGGGCGACATCACCGGGTATTTCGAGCCGCTGCTCGACGGCCAGCGCACGCGCAGCGCCGGCTTCGACGTGCCGGTGCTGGGCGTGCCGCGCGACCTGTACACGATCGACTGGTCGCGCGTTCCGAAGGCGCAGCGCCGCGGCGTGGTCGCGGTGCGGCCGGACGCCGGCCAGCTGGTGCTGCTGCCGGCGGCCCAGGCCGGCAGTTATGCGCTGGACCTGCGCCGCTTCGAGCTGGACGACCGCGACCGCCGGCTGCGCGTGCGGCTGGTGGGCAGCGGGCCGGGGGCGCGGGCCGAGCCCTACTACACGCGCGCCGAGCTGGAGGCGCTGAACCTGCCGCAGGACATCGGCGCGCCGGTGATCGCCTGGGTCAACGACCCGCTGGCGCTGTACGCGATGCAGGTGCAGGGCTCGGGCCGCATCCGCCTGCCGGACGGCAGCATCCTGCGGGTGCAGTACGCCGAGCAGAACGGCCATCCGTTCAAGCCGCTGCGCGTGGCCACCAAGGGCACGAAGGTGGTGACGCGCGGCGCCGGGCCGGGGGCCGAGCAGCCGCAGGAGTTCGTGCTGGAGGACGAGGCCGCTGCAGCGGACGACGAGGCGCCTGTGCTGACGCGCGGCAAGGCGGTGCCGGCGGCCGGCGGGAGCAAGCCGCGCGCGGCCTCAGACAGCCTGGTCGACCAGTTGCTCGGCGGCGCCAAGGGCGCGCCGGCGCCGTCGGCCAGGCCACCGGCCCGCGTGGCGCAAAGCCGGCTGGTGACCGACCCGAGCTACGTGTTCTTCAAGACCGTCACCGACCGGCCGGCCACCGAAGGGCCGCAGGGAGCACTGGGCGTGCCGCTGACGGCGGGACGCTCGGTGGCGGTCGACCCGCGCGTGACCCCGCTCGGCTACCCGGTGTTCCTGAGCGCGCCGGCGCCGTCGGGCTCGGCGATCCAGATGCAGCGCCTGGTGTTCGCGCAGGACACCGGCGGCGCGATCCGCGGCGCGGTGCGGGCCGACTACTTCTGGGGCTTCGGGTCGGAGGCGGGGCAGAACGCGCGCAGCACCAGGCACCGCGGGCAGATGTGGGTGCTGTTGCCGATGGCGGAGGCGAAGCGTTTGTCGAGCAGCCGGATCGTCACGCGAGGTGGAGCGGTCGCAGGCGAAACGGAAAGCGGGCAATGCCTGGTGGCGGACGGGGAGTTCTGCTCGGAAGCCGATTGAGCTATGCCGTGGTTCGTTGATGCGCCTCGGGCATCCAGGCCAGCAGCGTGTCCACCAGTTCCTTCGGGTCGATCGGCTTGCTGACGTGCGCGTTCATGCCCGCGGCAAAGCACTCCTGGCGGTCTTCGTCCATCGCGCCCGCGGTCATCGCGACGATCGGCAGGTCGGCCCCCTGCGGCAGCTGGCGGATCGCGCGCGTGGCCTGCATGCCGTCCATCTCGGGCATCTGCATGTCCATCAACACCAGGTCGAACGGCGCCTTGCGCACCCACTCGACCGCCTCGAGCCCGTTGTTCGCGACCGTCACCTCGAGCTGGCCCAGCGCCAGGAAGGCCAGCGCCACCTGCTGGTTGACGATGTTGTCCTCGACCAGCAGCACGCGTGCGCCGTTCAGCGGCTTCAGCTGCTCGGCGTAGCCCGCGCTGCGCGTCGGGATGCCCGCCGGCTGCTGCTGCTCGCCGCGCTGCAGCCGCACCACCGCGTCGAACAGGCGTGACGGCGTGACCGGCTTGCTCAGCACGCCGGTGGCCGGCAACCCGCGCAGCGCTTCGCTGACGCGGTCGAGCGTGTGCGGCGTGGCCATCGCGACCACCGTCAGCGGCCCGGTGCCGCTGCCTGCCGCGATGCGGCGAGCCTCGTGCACGAAATCCAGGTCGGCCGAACGCCAGTCGAGCAGCAGCAGTTCGTAGGGGGCCTGCGCATCGGCGCGCTTGAGCTTGTGCAGCGCGTCGGCGGCGAACGACGAGGTGCCCACCTGGAAGCGCCAGCTCTGCAGCATCTGTTGCAGCACCACGCGCACCGTCGGCTGGTTGTCCAGCACCAGCGTGCGCATGCCGCGGATGCGGTGCAGGTCGATGCGCTCCACACCCTGGTTCGGCACGCCGAAGCGGGCGTTGAAGGTGAACAGGCTGCCTTCGTCGGGGGTGCTGTGCACCTCGATCGTGCCGCCCATCAGCTCGACCAGGCGCTTGCAGATCGCAAGGCCCAGCCCGGTGCCGCCATAGCGGCGCGCGATCGTGCGGTCGGCCTGGCCGAACACCTGGAACAACCGCTGCGACTGCTCGGCCGTCAGGCCGATGCCGGTGTCGCGCACGCCGAAGCGCACCTCGACCTCGCGCTCGTCGCGCGACACCAGTTCGGCGCTGACGACGATCTCGCCGCGCGGCGTGAACTTGATCGCGTTGCCGACCAGGTTGTTCAGCACCTGCGTCAGCCGCAGCGCGTCGCCCAGCAGGCGCTGCGGGATGGCCTCATCGATCTCGAACACCAGCTCCAGCCCGGCCTCCTCGATCTTGACGGCGAACAGGTTGCCGACGTTCTCGATCGTGTCTTCGGGGCTGAATTCTTCGGACTCCAGCACGATGCGGCCGGCCTCGACCTTGGAGTAGTCGAGGATGTCGTTGAGCAGCGCCAGCAGCGCCCGCGACGAGGTCTGCACCTTGCCCAGGTGGTCGCGCTGCTGGTCGTCGAGCCGGGTGTCGAGCACCAGGTTGGTCAGGCCGATGATGCCGTTCATCGGCGTGCGGATCTCGTGGCTCATGTTGGCCAGGAACATGCTCTTGGCCGCATCGGCCGCCTGCGCGCGGTCGCGCGCCTCGGCCAGCTCGCCGCTGCGCCGGCGCTCGTCGGCGTGCGATTGCGCCAGGCGCGCGTACAGCAGGCCGTTCTCGAGCAGCAGCTCGTACAGCACGACGCTGCTGGTCAGCAGCCCGTACAGGCGCCCGGCGTAGAAGCCCAGGTCGTAGCGGCCGGCGTTGAGCATCGCCGACAGCGCGATCTCGCACATCCACGCGCTCAAGGCCACCATCAGCCACAGGTCGAGCACCGAGCTGCGGCGCTGCCGCCACAGCATGCCCAGCGTGAACAGCGTGACGAGGGCCACGCCCGCCACGCCGCCGCGCAGCGCCGGCGTCGACGCCGAGCCCTGCATCATCGGCGGCAGCAGCGCTTCGCCGGCGGTGGCC
>NZ_JBFUEB010000227.1:0-3451 GCF_056404395.1 Rhizobacter sp. P2_D12
CGGCGCGATTGCCGACTCGGTCAACTACACGGTCGAGGAACTGCGCGAGCTGGTGGTGCGGGTCATCCGCACCGCAGAGCAGGTGGCGCGCGCATCGAACGGTGCGCAGGATGTCTCGACCGAGCTGCTGGGCGCGGCCGAGCAGCAGTCGCGCGAGATTCAGGATGCGTCGGCCACGACGCTGCGCCTGGCAGGCCTGATTACCGACGTGTCGCGCTCGGCCCTCGAATCGGCCGACGTGGCGCGCCAGTCGGTGGCGGCGGCGGCGCAGGGCTCGACCGCGGTACAGAATGCGATCGAGGGCATGCAGGAGATCCGCGAGCAGATCCAGGAAACCTCCAAGCGCATCAAGCGCCTGGGCGAATCGTCGCAGGAGATCGGCGAGATCACCGAGCTGATTTCGGACATTACCGAGCAGACCAACGTGCTGGCGCTGAACGCCGCGATCCAGGCCGCATCGGCCGGCGAAGCAGGGCGCGGCTTCTCGGTGGTGGCCGAAGAGGTGCAGCGCCTGGCCGAACGCTCGGGCGACGCGGTCAAGCAGATCGGCGCGCTGGTGCGCACCATTCAGACCGACACCCACGATGCGGTGGCGGCAATGGAGAAATCGACCCAGGGTGTGGTCGAGGGAGCGCGCCTGTCGGACGCCGCCGGCGCCGCGCTGTCGGACATTTCGCGCGTCTCGAACCGCCTCGGTGACCTGATCGGCGACATGTCGACCGCCACCGAACGCCAGGCCACCAAGGCCACCGGCGTGGCCGACAAGATGCAGCAGATCCTCGCCGTGACCGAACAGACCCGCCAGGGTACCCGCCAGACCGCGCTGTCGATCCAGGAACTGGCCACGCTGGCGCAGGAACTGAAGGATTCGGTGTCCCGCTTCCGCGTGGTATCCTGACCAGGCGATGACGACCTTGAACCGCTCCAGCAGTTTTGATACCGGCCCGCTGTCCTGGGTCATTGGCGAAATCCGCGACGCCCTCACGCGCGCGGCCACGTCCCTGCGCGACGCAGCGGGCCGTTCGCCCGAGGCGCAGCCAACGCTGCTGCTGCATGCGAAATCGCACCTGCACCAGGCGCACGGCGCCTTGCAGATGGTCGATGTCGAAGGCGTTGGCGTGTTCACCGCCGCGGCCGAAGCGGTGCTCGATCGTTTCAAGGATGGCCAGTTATCCTGCAACGCCGGGAGCGTGCAGGTGGTGCTGGACGCCTTCGGTGCGCTGGGCGAATACCTCGACGAACTCCTGGGCGGCGCCCCGCAACAGCCGGCGCGCCTGTTCCCGTATTACCGCGACATGGTCGAACGCCAGGGGGAGACCAAGGTCCATCCGGCCGACCTGCTGCCACTCGATCTGTCGGTGCTGCCCGAGCTGCCGGCTACGGGCGCTGCCGTGGGCGAGGTCGACATCGCCGCCTGCCGCGCGCAGTTCGAGAAAGCCCTGCTGCCCTACCTGAAAGCCGACGATGACGACGCGGTGMGCCGCGCGCAGGCGCACGACATGGCCGCCGCAATCGCGCCGATCGCCGGCGCGCAGGAGAGCGCACGCGCGCGCCTGTTCTGGCAGGCCATGCATGCGTTTGCCAGCGTGGTGGCTGACGGCCAGATCGCCACCGACCTGTATGTCAAACAGCTCTTTGGCCAGATCAACCTGCAGTTGCGGCGCCTGGCCAAGGGCCAGCAGGATGCGCCCGAGACGATGCTGCGCGACGCCCTGTTTTTCGTGGCTGCCGCGTGCGCGCCGGGCCCTGAGGCCGGCGCGCTGCGCCAGGCGCTGGGCCTGGACGGCGCGGTACCGCACGACTACGCCGAACGGCGCTACGGCAAACTCGATCCGCAGGCGCTGAAGGATGCGCGTGAAGCGCTGGCCCGCACCAAGTCGGACTGGGACCTGATCGCCGGTGAAGGCAAGCCCGACGCCGCCATCGAGAACGATTTCAACGATGCGCTGGCGCGCCTGGCCGGCGCCAGCGACAAGCTGGGCGCGCCAGCGCTGGCGCAGCTGCTGCGTGAACTGGGCCGCGCGGCGGGCGACTCGGTGCAGTCGGGGCGCGACGATCAGTTTGGCCTGGAGATGGCCGCCGCCATGCTGTTCGTCGAGAACAGCCTGGACCAGCTGCGCCAGTTGCCCGACGATTTTTCGCAGAATGCCGAAGCCGTCGGCGCGCGCCTCCTGGCACTCGCCGCCGGCGAAACCCCGCCCGACGCGCCGCAATGGCAGGGCGAGCTGGCACGCCAGATCCAGCAGGGYCAGACCGTGGCCGTGCTGGCGGGCGAGGTCAAGGCCGGCCTGCGCCAGATCGAAAAACTGCTCGACGATTATTACGACGACCCCTCCAAACGCCAGGTGCTGGAACAGGCCGGGCCGGTGCTGCATGGCTTGCAGGGGGCGTTTGCCATCCTCGACCAGGAACAGGCCGTGCTGAGCGTGCGCCACGTCGAGGACGCGGTGCGCACCCTGGCCGACAGCGCCAGCGATGTCACCGCGCAGCACGCGTCGCTGCACAATATCGCGCAGAACATCGGCGCCCTGGGCTTCTTTGCCGATCTGCTGGCGCAGGACAGCGCGCTGGCGCGCGGCCGCTTCACGTTCGACACCGACAAACAGCTGCTGCGCGAGCTGCCGTTCGAGTTCACCGAAGCTGCCGCCGCCGTCGAGACGCCGGTGGCACCTGTCGCCGAAGCCGGCGCACACGACGACGTCGATGCCGAACTGCTCGGGATCTTCATCGCCGAGGCGCAGGAAGTGCTCGGCGTCGTGGTCGAGACGCTGCCGCGCGCGGCCGACGAGCCGGGTAACCAGCAAACGCTGACGGGCCTGCGCCGTGCCTTCCACACGCTCAAGGGCAGCAGCCGCATGGTGGGCCTGGAAGCCTTTGGCGCCACCGCCGCCAGCATCGAGCGGGTCATGAACATCTGGCTGGCCGACGGCCGCGCGGCCACTGCCGACCTCCTGGCGCTGCTCGCGCACGCTTACGCCGAACTCGATGCCTGGGTGGCCGAACTGGCCGCCGGGCAGGCGCCGCAGCGCGATGGCGCAGCGCTGATCGAGGCAGCGGCGCGGGTGCAGGAGGGCGGCGCGTTCGAGCCGCCGGCTGATGCCCAGCTGGATGTGCAGTTGGACGCGCAGTTTGATGCGCAGTTTGATGCGCAGTTTGATGATATCCCCGTACTCGACGTCCAGATCACGCCGCCGGGCGAGGACGCCGTGCGGCGCGTGGGCGACCTGGCCATCGGCCAGGCGCTGCACGACGTGTACCTGCTCGAAACCGAAGCGCTGTGCGCCACGCTGGAAGACGCGTTCGCCGCGCTGCGCAAGGACCCGGTGCAGCGTGCATCGGCCGACGCGATCACGGCCGCGCACACGCTGGCCGGCACCTCGGCCACGGTCGGCTACACCGACCTGTGCGAACTGGCGCATGCGCTGGAGAGAACGCTCGAGAAGCTCAGCGT
>NZ_JBFUEB010000228.1:0-3349 GCF_056404395.1 Rhizobacter sp. P2_D12
CCGGCACCGTAACCGGCCCGAGCTCGACCACCAGCGGCGCCGCGGCGGTCGGCGCCGGGGCGCTCGCGGCCGGCGCGGGCAGCAGGCTGTGGAAGCGCACCGGCGCTTGCGATGCACAACCCGCCAGCACCAGCGCCATCGCCCACCACGCGGCCCTCATCGCGCCTTCTCCAGCGACGGCAGCGGCGGATCGGCCGGCTTGCCGCGCAGCAGCGACTCGGGGTGACGCTGCAGGTAGTCGGTGAGCACGCGCAGCGACTGCGCGGCCCGTTGCAAATCGGTCATCGTCTGCTCCACGTTGCGTTGCACCGGCGCGTCCGGATCGAGCAGGTTGCGGTCGATCCTGCCCAGCGACTGCTGCACCGATTCGAGCGTGCGCCGCACCTCGGCCAGCGACTCCTGGGCCTGCGGCGACAGCTGCGCGATCGCCTCGCGCGCCTGCGACAGCGTCGCCTGCAGATTGCGCCCGATGTCGTCGAACGGCACCTTGTTGACCTTCGCGACGATCTCGGCGATCTGCGGCTGCAGGTCGGACAAGGTGCCCGGCACCGTCGGGATCACCGGCACGCCGTCGGCCAGGTGCAGCGTTGCCGGTGCCGCCTTCGGGATGAAGTCGAGCGCGACGTACATCTGCCCGGTCAGCAGGTTGCCGTTGCGCACCTGGGCCCGCAGCCCGTTCTCCACCAGGCGCCGGAACAGCAGCTCGTTCTGGCGCGCGCGCTCGGTGCCGGGGGCGATCAGCGCCCCGCGCACCGCGCCCAGCCGCAGCGGATAGACCTCGGCCACCACCTCCATCGGGTAGCGCCTGCGCGCCGCGTCGTAGCCGGGCCGGATCGATTGCACCGAGCCGATCTCGACACCGAGGAAATCGACCGGCGAGCCGGCCGTCAGCCCGCGGATGCCCTGGTCGAACACGAAGCGCACCCGCGTCGGCGGGCCGTCCGGCGGCGCCAGCGCCGCCTTGCGGGTGCCGAACAGCCAGAAGCGCGTGCCGGCCTCGGCCGGCGGGTCGTCGCGCGTGCCCTCGGGGCGTTCCAGCGCCACGCCGCCGGCGATCACCGAGGTCAGCGTCTGCGTGTCGACCGTGAGGCCGCTGGCGTTCAGCGTCAGGTCCACGCCGCTCGCGTTCCAGAAGCGCGTCTTCGCGTTCACCAGCCGCTCGTAGGGCGACTCGATGAAGATCTGCACCAGCAGCTGGTCCTGCACCGGGTCCAGCGTGTAGCCGACCACGCGGCCGATGCGCGTGCGGCGGTAGAAGATCGGCGAGCCGACGTCCAGCGAACCGAGGTCGGGCGCGCGCAGCACGAAGCTGCGCCCCGGTTCGCCGCGCAGCACGAAGGGTGGCACCTCGAGGCCGACGAAGGCCTTGCGCTCCTCGGTCGAGGCGCCGGCATCGGCGCCGATGTAGGCGCCCGACACCAGCGTCGCCAGGCCGCTGATGCCGCCCACGCCGATGCGCGGGCGCACCACCCAGAAGTTGGTGTCTTCCACCGCCAGCGATGCCGCCGACCGCGCCAGCCGCACCGAGGCGATCACGCGCTTGCGGTCTTCGCTGAGCGACACGCCGTCGACGCGGCCGACCACCACCTCCTTGTAGCGCACCTCGGTCTTGCCGGCCTCCAGGCCCTCGGCGGTGCGGAACTCGATCGTGACGCGTGGCCCGGCCTGCAGCAGGTTGTTGATCACCAGCGAGATGCCCACCGCCAGCGCGACGATCGGCACCAGCCACACCACCGACGGCAGCGAGCGCTTGCGGCTGACGACCACCGGCGCCGGCGGTAGCGGTGGCGAGGGCGGCGACGGCGGCAGCGGCGGCTCGGGCGAGGCGGGGAGGGCAGGGGAGGGAACGTCGTCGTCAGGCATGGGGGGCATCAATCTCGTCCGGCCACAACAGCCGCGGGTCGAAGCTGGCGCTGGCCAGCATGGTGAGCACGACGACGGCACCGAAGGCCAGCAGGCCGGCTTCGGGCTCGACGCTGCCGAACGCACCGAACTGCACCATGCCCACCAGCAGCACGACGACGAAGACGTCGAGCATGGACCAGTGTCCCACCGCCTCGACCAGGCGGTACAGGCGCGTGCGCGGCAGGCCGTTGACGCAGCTGCAGCGCTGCGCGGTGAAGGCGAGGAAGGACAGCGACGCGATCTTCAGGATCGGCACCGCGATGCTGGCGACGAAGACGATCAGCGCCAGGCCCCACGAGCGGGCATCCCACAGCTCGCGGATGCCGCCGAGGATGGTGTGCTCTTCGTGGCCGAACACGTTGGCCGTGCTCATGATCGGCAGCAGGTTGGCCGGGGCGTACAGCAGCACCGCGGCCAGCAGGCAGGCCCAGGTGCGCTCCAGGCTGTCGGGCACGCGCAGGTGCAGCGCGCTGCCGCAGCGCGGGCAGTGGGCCGCCTCGTCGTCGTGCGGCACCTGGCCGTCGCGGCGCTGCGAGACCAGCCCGCAGCTGGCGCAGTTGTACAAGCCGGCGCAGCGCCCGCTGGCGAACACCTGCCGCACGGTGCGTTTCATCGGCGCGTGCCCTGCAGCTCGTCGCCCAGCTGCCACAGCCGGTGCAGGCCGGCGGCGCTGCTCGACGTCAACAGCAGCGTCAGCGCGCCGTACGCGAACAGCGCCGGGCCCGGCACCACGCTGGCCAGCCCGGCACTGCGCACTACCGCGATCAGCGCGCCCAGCATGAACACCTCGACCATGTTCCAGCGCGTCGCGAAGCGCACCAGCCGCATCGCCTGCATGAAGCGCGGCGGCAGCTGGCCCCGGCTCATCGGCACCAGCAGGTACAGGCGCAGCACGATCACCATCAGCGGGAACACCAGCGCGGTGGCCGCCGCCAGCATCGCCGACAGCGGCTGGCCGGCCTGCCAGGTGTGCCACAGCGCCTCGGGCAGGCTGATCGCATTGGCCACGCCGCGCACCGAGATCGAGACCAGCGGCGTCGCGTTGCCGATCAGGAAGAACAGCAGCGACGCGACCGCGAACGCCAGCAGGCCGTTCAGCGACACGCGGTGCCCGCGGCCCAGCAGCGCTTCGCAGCGCTGGCAGTGGGCCGTCTGGCCGGGCTCGAGCGCGACGCGCTGGTGCACCGCGTCGCATTCCTCGCAGATGACCAGGTCGGGGCGCGGCTGCAGCGCGGCCGCCTCGTCGGCGGCAGGTGCAGGGCGGGGCGCGGTCGGCGCGAGGGTTGGGGTCATGCGGGCGGCTTCCTTCCGAGGCGCATTCTGCAGCGAGGCGCCCGCTGTCACAATCGACGGCTTTTCAGCGGAGTTCCTGATCGGGCCATGAGTCGAGCGCGGCGGTCGTCGAGGATGTTGGTGCTGGCCCTGGCCTGCGTGATGCTGGGGG
>NZ_JBFUEB010000229.1:0-3338 GCF_056404395.1 Rhizobacter sp. P2_D12
GGTGTACGGCAGCGTGCCGCCGAGCAGCTTGGCGGCGCTGTCCCAGTCGGCAAGGCCGGGCCCGCACAGCCCGACGCCCTGGATGAAGAGGGTTGCCGTCGTCATGCCGCCCCCAGCACCAGGCTGGCGTTCGAGCCGCCGAAGCCGAACGAGTTGCTGAGCACGTGGCGCAGCGGGGCCGGCCGGCTGTGGTCGAGGTAGTTCGCGTGCAGCGCGGGATCGGGCTGCAACCGGTTCAGCCCGCCGGGCAGCAGGCCGTGCTGCAGCGCCAGCAGGCTCAGCACCGCCTCGACGCCGCCGGCCGCGCCCAGCGTGTGGCCGGTCGCGCC
Source organism: Rhizobacter sp. P2_D12 (assembly GCF_056404395.1). Lineage (NCBI taxonomy): Bacteria > Pseudomonadati > Pseudomonadota > Betaproteobacteria > Burkholderiales > Sphaerotilaceae > Rhizobacter > Rhizobacter sp. P2_D12. The sequence continues at coordinate 330 of NZ_JBFUEB010000229.1, forward strand.
CTTGGTCGAGCTGCACGGCGTCGCCGCGCCGAACACCGTCGCGACGGCGCGGTCTTCGGCGGCATCGTTGTTGTGCGTCGCGGTGCCGTGCAGGTTGATGTAGTCGATGTCGCCCGGCTGCAGCCCGGCGGCGGCCAGCGCCTGTTGCATCGCCGCGACCGCGCCGGCGCCATCGGGCAGCGGCGAGCTCATGTGGTAGCCGTCGCTGCTTTCGCCGGTGCCGAGCAGCCAGCCCTGCCGCTGCGGCGCGTCGCGCTCGAGCAGCGCGAAGGCCGCGGCCTCGCCCAGCGACAAGCCGTTGCGCCCGGCATCCCACGGCCGGCAGATCTGCGGCGACAGCAGCTCCAGCGAATTGAAGCCGTACAGCGTCGTCAGGCACAGGCTGTCGACACCACCGACCACCGCCGCGTCGATCCAGCCGAGGTCGATCAGCCGCGCGGCGCTGGCGAACACCTTCGCGCTCGACGAGCAGGCGGTGGCCACCACCCACTGCGGACCGTCGAGCTGCAGCGCCTTCGCGACGAAGTGCGCGAGCGACGCGGTGTTGTGCGTCTCGGGGTAGTGGAAGTCGGGCGGCAGCGCGCCGTCGGGCAGCCGCCGGCGGAAGGCGTGCTCGGTCTGCAGGATGCCCGAGGTGCTGCTGCCCAGCAGCACCGCGACGCGGCGCGGGCCGTAGCGTTCGCGGGCCTCGCGCACCGCGGCGCGGAAGCCGTTCTGCTGCAGCCCGAGCCAGGCGAGGCGATTGTTGCGGCAGTCGAAGACCTCGAGCCCGGCCGGCAGCGCGATGGCATCGACGCCGGCGACCTCGCCGACGTGGCATGGCAGCGTCACGTCCTCGAAGCGGCAGGGGCCGAGGCCGCTGCGGCCGTCGCGCAGCGCCTGCACGTGTGTCTCGTTGCCGGCGCCGAGCGCGCTGGTGACCGTCATGCGGCTGATGGCGACCGGTGTCATGCCTGTGTCGTCGGTGCGTGGACGGCGGGCCGCGCCGGCGTGCGGGCCAGCGCGTCGGGCAGGTGCACGAAGCGCAGGCCGCGCGCGCGCACCGCGTCGATCAGCGCCGGCAGCACCTCGAGCACCACCGGGGTGCCGGCCGGCGTCTGCGCGCAGTGGCCGTCGTGCAGCAGCAGGATCTCGCCACCGCGCAGCTTGTGCGTCAGCCGCGCCAGCACCTGCGCGGCGTCGCCGTCGCGCGTGTCGTAGCCGCGGCGCGACCAGCTCGCCAGGCGCAGCCCCAGCCGGTGCAGCACCGGCCCGAGCAGCACGTTGCGCAGCCCGGCCGGCGCGCGGAACAGCGTCGGCGCCTGGCCGGTGATCTGCTGCAGCGCCTGCTGGGCCTGCCGCAGCTCGTGCTCGATGCGGCCCAGGCCGAACAGCGAGAACGCGTGCGGGTGCCGCCAGGTGTGGTTCTGCACGCTGTGGCCGCGGCGCACGATGTCGCGCAGCAGCTCGGGATGGGCCACGGCGCGCTGGGCGATCACGAAGAAGGTGGCGCGCACGCCGGCGGCGTCGAGCAGGTCGAGCACCTGCGGCGTCAGCACCGGGTCGGGGCCGTCGTCCAGCGTCAGCGCGACCTCGCCGCGCGCGGCGGCATCGGCCGGCAGCCGGGTGATGTTGTCGCCGAGCCAGTTCGAGCGCGGCCACAGCCCGATGGCGGTGACGAGCAGGTGGTTCAGCACGATGGCCGACACGGCCCACGGCCACGCGGCCGGCTCACGCAGCACGGCGAGCGCTGCCAGCAGGTGGCCGGCGGCGCTGAGCAACAGGAAGGGAGGGACGGGCCAGGTGGTCACGCGAGGGGTCGCGGGTAACGGAAGTCGGGGAAGTCGGCGCTGGAAATCAGGGCTCGGATTGTCCCACAAGGGCCCCGCGGGACCCCTGCGCCCAGCTGGCCGACAACAGCAGGCACAACAGCGTGCCGGGCGCCACCACGACGCCCAGCGCCACCAGCAGCGGCACGCTGGAGGTGCACAGCACCGCGAACGACGCGACGATGGTCAGGTTGGCCAGCAGCAGCGAGGCCAGCGTCTCGGAGTCGGCCGCGCTGTCGCCCTGGCCGTGCCGGGCCAGCTGGTCGAAGAACAGCGCGTAGTTCGAGCCCACCGCGACCACCAGCAGCAGGCCGACCAGGTGCAGCACGCCGAGCGCGACGCCGCCCAGCGTCAGCCCGGCCATCACCAGCACCACGCTGGCCGCCAGCGGAAGCGCGACGCGCCACAGCCGGCGCCACGAGCGCAACCCGGCGTAGAGCAGCAGCAGCACGGCCAGCGCGCCGAGCGCGCTCTGCCAGAAGGCCTCGCGCAGGTAGCGTGCGTAGAGCGCGTCGAGTTCGGGCTGGATCTCGACGACGCGCGTGTCGGGCAGCCCGGCCAGCGCGTCGCGCAGGCGCTGCGGCGGCAGCGCGGACGGGCCGGCGCGCAGGCTCAGCAGCACCGTCCAGGGCTTGCCGTCCGCGCCGGGCACCAGCTGGGCCTGCAGCGCGGTGTCGAGCGGCGTGCCGGCGTAGTCGGCACGCGTCACCGGCTTCGCGTTGCGTTGCGCCTGCACGTCGGCGATGAAGGGCTCGAGGCGCTCCGCCGGCAGCGGGCCGTCGGCGGTGGCCTGCTTCAGGCGCGCGCGCAGCGTGTCGGCATCGGGCAGCGCGGCCTGGCGCGCGGCCTGCGCCTGCGTGCTCGGCAGCAGGCGCGTCGGGCTCTCGTAGCCGGCCAGCAGGCCGTCGGCCACCAGTGCGTCCAGGCGTGCCGAGGCCTGCTCGGCGCGCTGCAGCGCGCGGGCCTCGTCCGGCGCCTCGATCGCGACCAGCGTGCCCAGTTCGGCCGCACCCAGGTCGGCGCGCAGCGAGGCGTCCAGTGTCAAGGCCTGGGCCGTGACCGGGCTCAGGTGCGTCAGCTGGCCGCGCCAGGCGCTCGGCAGGCACAGCAGCAGTGCAAGCGCGGCGGCGCTGAGCCCGGCCCAGAACCAGCGCAGCCGCGGCGACGCGGCGGCCAGGCGCGCGGTGGCCCGGCCCAGCAC
>NZ_JBFUEB010000230.1:0-3259 GCF_056404395.1 Rhizobacter sp. P2_D12
GTACGGCAGCGTCGACATCCCGAACAGCACGACGCGCCGCGGCAGGCGGCTGGCTGGCGCCGCATCGGCCGCGACGGCGGCGAGGAACTGGTCGTGAATGGTGGCGCGGCCGCTCTCGCGCTGCGTCTCGGGCAGGCTCGCGTGCACGGCGCGCCACAGGCAGGCTTGCCAGCGCTGCTCGGGCGCGAGCGGGACCACGTCGCCCCCGGCGCGGCGCAGCACGTCGCGCCCCGCGGCCCAATCGGCCAGCCAGTCAGCGCGATACACCTGGTACTGGTCGTACAGGTCGGCCACGCGTTCGGCCAGTTGCAGGCGGCGCTCGGCGTCGCCATCGGCCAGAAAGCGCGCCAGCGGCGCGTAGCCATCATCCTGCAGCAGCGTGGGCAACAGGCGCATCAGGCGCCAGGTGAGCGGATCCTTGTCGAACGGCGCGCGCTGCGGCACGCGCTCGCGCCCCAGCATGCCGCGGTAGGCTTCCCACATGAAGCGCGCCGGCAGTGCCACGCGGGTGGCGGCGCAGACGCCGTTTTCCTCGGCCAGCGCGATCTTGAGCCACTCGGCCACGCCGTTCGACTGGACGARAAAAATCTCTTCTTCGAGTGGTCCCAGAGGATGATTGCGCAGCCAGTCGAAGACGGCGCTGCGCAGCAGCTCCATCTGGTTGCCGTGGAGGATCAAGAGACCGGGAGTGATCGGGGCAGGCATGCGCTGGGCGTGGGCAATCGGGACCAAAGCATACCGCGTTTGGCCCCCTGGCGGTAGGGCCAAAGGGGCTGGTCAGCGCCCGTCGCTGGCGCGCCCGCCAAACTGCGCCGAGACCTCGCGCTCGATGCGGACCAGCAGCGCCCGCAGGCGCGCCGTCAATGCCCGTGCCTGCGCCGTGCCGCCCCCGCGCAGCTCACGCACCGGCTGCGCTTCCAGGTCTTCGCAGATGGCGGCGAACGCGGTGGCGCCGACCGCGCGCGCGGCCGACTTCAGCTGGTGCGCCAGGCTGGCGGTGTGGGTCAGATCGCCCCCTGCCAGCGCCGTGTCGATGCCGGCCAGGTTCTCACGCGTGGTGTCCAGGAACAGGAATGCGTATTTGCGCATCCGGTCGAGGTCGCCCCCGGCCGTCGCGGCCAGCAGCGCCACATCGAGCACCGCGCTGCCCGGGTCCATGGCGGCAGGCAGGTTGACGGCGACGTCCGACACCGGCGCCGTGGTGCGCCCGAGGCAGCGCGCGATCGTTGCGGCCAGCAGTTCCGGCACCACCGGCTTGGCGAGAAATTCATCCATGCCCGCCGCCATGCAGCGCGCGCGGTCGTCCACGCCGGCATTGGCCGTCATTGCCACCACGAGCGTGCCGGCCAGGCGCGGATCGCGCCGGATGCGCCGCGTCGCCTCCAGGCCATCCATCACCGGCATCTGCACGTCCATCAGCACGCAGTCGAAGCGTGCCTTGGCCATGGCCGCCAGCGCCTCTTCGCCATTGCCCGCGACGACAACGTCGGCCCCGGCCAGTTCGAGCAATTCGCGCGCGACCTGCTGGTTGAACGGGTTGTCCTCGACCAGCAGCACGGCGCAGCCATCCAGGCGCGCCTGCGCCGGCGCCGGCGCTGCGCCGAGGCCTGAACTGGCGCCCGCCCCCACCCGCGCGCCGGCGCCATCGTCGAGCGCCAGGCGCGCCGTGAACCAGAAGATGCTGCCCACCCCAGGGGTGCTGGTCACGCCGACCTCGCCGCCCATCAGCTCGGCCAGCTGGCGGCTGATCGCCAGTCCCAGGCCGGTGCCGCCATGGCGGCGCGTGGCCGACTGGTCGGCCTGCTGGAACGGCGTGAACAGGTGCTGCAGCGCGTTCGGGGCGATGCCGATGCCGCGGTCTTCGACTTCGAAGCGCACCAGGATTTCCGGGCCAAATGCATGCGCCAGGCGCGCCCGCATCGTGATGCGGCCACGCTCGGCGAACTTGACGGCGTTACCGGCAAAATTGAGCAGCACCTGTTCGAGGCGCAGCGAGTCGCCGCACAGGGGCCGCATCAGCTCGGGCGCGATCTCGATATCGAAGCCCAGGCCCTTGGCGGCAGCCGCCGTACCCAGTTGCGCTTCGACATTACGCATCAGGGCGTCGGGCATGAAGCGTTCGGTGGCCAGTTCAAGCATGCCGGCCTCGATCTTGGAAAAGTCGAGGATGTCGTTGATGATGCCCAGCAGGTGCTGGCCCGAGTGGTAGATTTTTTCGAGGTAGTCGCGCTGGCGCGGGTCGGGCCCGGCCTGCAGCGCCAGGTGCGTCATGCCGATGATGCTGTTCATCGGCGTGCGGATCTCATGGCTCATGTTCGACAGGAAGTCGCTCTTGGCCTTGCTGGCCGCGTCGGCGCGCGCCTTCAGGCGATGCAGCTCGGTGATGTCGGTCGACACGCACAGCACGGCCGGCGCTTCGTCGACCTGGAGCGGCACGCGCACGCTCCACAACTGGCGTGTCGCGCCGTCCGGGCCGGCCTGGGCCACTTGCGCACTGCTCTGGCGGTCGGCCCGCAACACGGCGCGGTCCAGCTCCCAGGTGGCGTCGGCCTGGCCCGCATCCATGGCCTCGGTATCGGGCCGGCCGATCAGGTCCGTCGCCGGGCGCCCGAGGCGCGAGGCGCCCTTGGCGTTGAGATAGCGGATGCGGCGCGCGCCGTCCTTCAGGTAGACCTCGGCGTCGAGGTTGTCGAGCACCGTGTCGAGCAGCAGGCGCTGCTCGACGGCGGCGCGGCGCGCCCGGTACTGAGCCAGGAACAGCCCGTACATCAGCAGCGTGCCGATGAAACCTGCGGYGAGCGCGCCCAACGGCACATAGCGGTCGACGCCCACCAGCATCTCGGCCCGGGGCGCCGAAAAGTGGGCTTTCCAGCCGTTGCCGACGTAGTCCACGCCCAGTACCGACACGAAATGCAGCGCCGGATCGGGCGCCGCCCTGCGCACGTCCACGCCGTGCAGCAGGATATCCCCCGCCACCGGCGCGCCCGGCCGGCCGGTGTAGCGGCGCCCGGTGCCGTACAGGCTCACGCGCAGCGGTTGCGCCTCGAGCGAGACGAGCGCATTGCGCACCATTTCCTGGACCGAAAAGAAAATGCCGAACGAGCCCAGATAGGCGGCCCGGCGCTCGGCCACGCCCAGTGGCAGCACGCCGCCGACGTACACGGGCAGGCGCATGCCGAGGGCATTGTGCGGCACCGGGTCGGGCAGGAACACGGGCTGCCCCGACGCRACGATGGTGCCGCTGTCGCGCGCCTGTGAC
>NZ_JBFUEB010000231.1:0-3140 GCF_056404395.1 Rhizobacter sp. P2_D12
ATCCAGCGCTGGCGGCGACGCCGATGTCGCTGGGCGAGTTGATGCCCGCGCGGCGCGGTGGTGACGCGCTGCCGGCGGATCGGGCCGTGCTGCAGGCCGATGTAGCGGTGGCGTCGCCTGCGGCGTTGCCGGCGTCGATGCCCCAGCCGAGGTCGGGCGGCACGCGCGCGTGGCTCTGGGGCGCCTTGCTGGCGGGGGTGGCGCTGATGGCGGCGATGGCGTGGTCGCTGCTGCGAGGGAGGCACTGACGGCGCCGAGGTGCCACTCATGCCGGTCTGGGTTCGAGAAGGACTGGAGGATGCGCACTGGCGGTAGCAGGGATTCCTTCGGCAGCAGGTTCGTGGTCGTGGGTGGCGAAGAGACAACGCAACACACGGTGTCCAAGGCCGACCCGCGTCGGGCGGGCAGATGCTCGACGCAGCCTTGTTGGAGGTGACGCAGAACCCTTTGCTGCTGCGAAGGCCAGGGGTCGGCATGCTGCTCAGCCGCTTGATGAGTCAAGTCCGGGCCAACGGCGGAACGGCCGAATTGGCGCGGCACCGGGTGCTGCTCCCGGCGGCTGCCTGCAACGCCTGGTTACCCGCTGTCTGACACCCCTGAGGAATAGACACGCTATTGCCCGCTTATCGGCGCCTCGCCGGCCGCACGACGCTCGCAGAATCCGTTTTCAGGGATACACCAGCGAGACCTGCATGAACTCAGATTCCATCGACCGTTCCTGGCGCGCACTTCCGGCCGTGCGGCTGCCGCTGTCGGGCTTCATGGAGGAACGCGGGCAAGGTGTCGACAACCTGCTGGCGACCCTGGTGCGCCGCATCAACGGCGGCAACCTGGCCTACCTGGGCGTGCCGGCCGACCTGGTCTACCGGCTCGCCTGCCTGTGCAGCCGCTGGTCGCCCGACCTGCAGGAATTCATTGCGCAGGTGCTGGAGCGCAGCGGCAACCTCGATCACTTCCTGACCCAGCCGGCCGCCGCCGACCACCACGGCGAGATGTACGGCCTGCTCGAAGCCAGCGTCACCGCGGCCGAGTTCGCGATGAATGCCGACCACGATGCGCGCAGCCGCAAGCCGCTGCCGGTCGAAGTGTCCGAATTGCAGCAGGTGTGCGCCGCAGCCGCCTTCCTGTTCGACCTGGGCAAGGTCTACAGCGAACACGCCGGCCACGACCTGCCGCGCAGCGTCCGCCGCCAGTTGCAGCCGCATGCCGACCTGTCGCGCTGCTGGCGCAGCAGCTGGACCACGCTGGCCCGGCGCAACCCGATCCTCGCCGCCTGGCTGGACCAGATCGCCAGCCGCCGCTCGGGCGCCACCGCCGCCGTGCGTGCGGCCCGCGCGCTGACGCACAACGCGGTGCGCGCGAGCTGGCGCAGCAACAGCCAGCTGCTGCCGGTCTGACTCAGCCTTTGCGGGCGGCGAACCGGGCCTGGAGGCCCTTGCAGCGCATGGATCAGCACTCCGGCACGCCGGGCTGCGCGTCCAGCACGGCGCCGCAGGCACGGCCGCGACCGCCGTGCTTGGCGCGGTAGAGCTGGGCATCGGCCAGCGCGAGCAGGCCCTCGGGCTCGCCTTCGGGCCCGGGCAGGCGGGTGGCGACGCCGATGCTGATGGTGACGGCGCCTGCCACGTCGGAGTCCGCGTGCCCGATCTCCAATCCGCGCACGCGCTGCTCGATGCCCACACCCAGCGCCAGGGCGCCGTCGAAATCGGTCGCCGGCAGGATGCAGGCGAATTCCTCGCCGCCGTAGCGCGCGGCCAGGTCGCCGGGGCGAAGCAGCCCGCCCTGGATGGCCTGGGCCACCTGCCGCAGGCATTCGTCGCCCGCCTGGTGGCCATAGCGGTCGTTGAAGCGCTTGAAGTGATCGACGTCCACCATCAGCAGCGACAGCGGCAGCCCGGCACGCGCGGCGCGCCGCCATTCGGTGCCGAGGCGTTCATCGAAGCAGCGGCGGTTGGCCACGCCGGTCAGGCCGTCCAGGAACACCATCCGGCGCAGCAGATCGCTTTGCGCCTTCAGCGTGAGGTGCGTCCTGACGCGCGCCCGCACCACGGCGGGGTTGACGGGCTTCGCGATGAAGTCGACCGCGCCCAGTTCGAGCCCCCGGGTTTCCTCCTGCGCATCGGTGTGCGAGGTCACGAAGATCACCGGGATGTTGCGCGTGGCCTCGTCGGCCTGCAGCCGCATGCAGACCTCGTGGCCGTCCATGCCCGGCATCACGACGTCGAGCAGCAGCAGGTCGGGCGGATCGGTCCGGCACAGCGCCAGCGCCTTGACGCCGTCGGTCGCCATCAGCACCCGGTGGTCGGGTGCAAAGATGCGATACAGCGCCTGGATGTTGATCGGCTGGTCGTCCACGACGAGCAGGCAGGGCCGCTTGTCCGCGGCGCCGGGCAGGGTGGGCACGGCAGCGCTCATTGGTCGAACCGCTGTTGCAGCGCCCGGCAGTGCACCAGGGCTTGGTCGAAATCGAGCGAGGCGGTGGCCGCATCGAGCAGCTGCAGGGCCTGCCTGACTGCGGGGCCGTGGCTGCGCTGCATCTGCTCGAGGACCTCCAGGGCCCGCATGTCGGCAGCGCGCAGCAGGCCTGCCAGTTCGGCCAGGGAGCGCTGAAGTTCCTGCAGGCCCGCTTCGGCCAGCCCGGCGAGCGGGGTGGCCGGGATGGGCTCCTGCAGGCTCAGCTGCAGCGCGTCGGCGACCTGGGTGATGTCGCGCCGCGCGACCTGCACGAGCCCGCTCAACGCGTCCATCAGGGCGGACGGTGGCGCCTGCGCCTGGCCCAGGGCGCGCTCGGTGCGGGCCGCCATCTGGGCCAGCGAACGCACGCCCAGCGTGCCGGCCAGGCCCTTGATGGTGTGCATCAGGCGCCGCGCTTCGTCGAACCGGCCCTGCTGCGTGAGTGCCAGCAGCTGGTCCGGCAGCGTCGCCAGGTCTTTGAGGAAGGACTGCAGCGTGCGCAGGTAGACGCGGCTGTTGCCGCCCATGCGGCCCAGCGCGGCCTCCAGGTCGATGCCGTGCTGCCCGGCCTGTGCCAGCAGCCCGGCCGGCACGGCGCCTGACGGGCCCGCGGCGGGCGCGGCCCGCGCCGCCGCGCGGCCGGTGTGGTGCAGCAAGGTGGCGACCAGCTTCGACAGGTCGAAGGG
>NZ_JBFUEB010000232.1:0-2993 GCF_056404395.1 Rhizobacter sp. P2_D12
CATTGGCCACGCCATTGGCATTGCCGTTGGTGCCGTCGCCCGGATACGGTCCGCCCGTTTCTTCGGGAATCACCGAGCAGACCGCGCTACCGCTACCGGTGCTGGCCGCGCCCGTCGTCGTCGTGGAACTGGACAGGCCGAAGCCATCGTCGGCACTGACGCCGCCGCCGCAACCCGCGAGCGGCAACACCGCGCTGCCCGCGCCGGCAAACAGCCAGCGCAGCGACTGGCGCCGGGTGGCGGCCCGGGTCAGCATGCGGGCCAGGTCGGCGCCCAGGCTCCGGTGATGGTCAGCATCGTGCTCGGCGTGCTGCCCGGTGCCTTGATGATGGCGTGCTGCGTTCATTTTCTGCTGTCTCCCTCATGGGCATTGTGTCGTTCATGATCAGCTTTGCGGCCCCTGCCACGCGGCGCGTCGAGCTGCGCACGCTGCTGTGGCGTGAGCACTGCCTTGAGCATGGCGCGTGTCTGCAGGCGCAGCAGCTCCTGGTCGGCGATCGCCTGGCCCAGCGCCTGCGCGGCGGCGGATGCTGCGGCACCGTCGAATTCCGGTGCACCTGCCACCGCGCGCAGCGCCGCGTCGGCCTTGCGCCCGGCAAGGTCCAGGGCGCGCCGCCGGGGCGCCTGGGCGTGCAGGATCGTGAAGACGCGCTCATTCTGCGCCTCGCTCAGGTTCAGGCCGCGCAGGAATGGCGGCGTGCCGAACGGACCGGCTTCGCCGTCGCGCTCGTGCTGTTGACCGAATGGCGGGCCGTCGTGCCCGGGACCGTCCGATGGCGGCATCGGCTGGGCCAGGACGGCGGGCGCGGCCAGCAGGCAGACGGAGAACGCCGTCACGGCGCGCAACCCGGACAGTGTGGGGCGCGGGGAAGCTGGTCGTGTCATCGTGGACCTCTCGTGTTGTGGAAGCGGCCATTGTGTGGCGGCGGCTCGTAAAGCGCGTCTAAGCCAGGTAAATCCGCGTAAAGCACCGCAGACGGCGCCGACCTGCTGCGCTATCCTGTCGACATGAATCACGTTTTGCTCATCGACGACGACGTCGAACTGGTCGGCATGTTTGCCGAATACCTCGAACAGGAAGGCTTTTCCGTCACCTGCATGCACAATGGGGAGGATGGCGCGCGCGCCGCGCTGACCGGCGGCTATGCCATCGCGGTGCTCGATGTCATGATGCCCGGCACGGGCGGCATCGAAGCGCTGCGCCAGATCCGCGCCGGCAGCCGCATGCCGGTGCTGATGCTCACGGCGCGCGGTGACGACGCCGACCGCATCCTGGGCCTCGAACTGGGCGCCGACGATTACGTGGCCAAGCCCTGCACGCCTCGCGAACTGACGGCGCGTGTGCGTGCCATCCTGCGCCGCACCCAGGCCGTGCCCGAGAGCGGCCCCGGGGTCGTGCTCAGCGTCGGCAAGCTGACGATGCTGCCCGAACAGCGCCGCGCCACCTGGGACGGCCAGCATCTCGACCTGACCAGCACCGAATTCAACCTGCTCGAAGTCCTGGCCCGCAATGCCGGCCGTCCGGTCAGCAAGAACGACCTGTCCGAACAGGGCCTGGGCCGGCCACTGGCGCGGTTCGACCGCAATATCGACGTCCACCTGAGCAGCCTGCGGCACAAGCTGGGGCCATTGGCGGACGGCCGCTCGTGCCTGCAGACGATTTACCGCCAGGGCTACCAGTTGATCAGGGAGTAGCATGGGCCGGTTGTTCTGGAAGTTCTTCCTGTGCATCCTGCTGGCGCAGGTGGCCGCGACCATCGGCGTGGGCGGCGTGTTCTGGCTGCGCGACCAGGCGCGCCAGCGCGCGACGCCCGTGCTCGATAGCGGCCCACCGGCAGCGATCGCGCTGGACGCCGCCGCCGCAACGCTGCGCCACGGCGGCTTGCCCGCCCTGCGCAGCCTGCTGCCCGACATGCGGCGCCCCCAACTGTTCGTGCTCGACGCAGCGCGCCACGAACTGCTTGGCCGCGCAGTGCCGGCCGAACTGATGCATGCAGTCGAACGCGAACTGCGCGACGGCGCCCAGGGTGGCGACAGCGCCGTGTGGCGTGGCGCGCGGCGCCTGGTCGGCCCGGGCGGCGAGCACTACATCGCGTTCGTGTCGCGTGACTTCGGGCGCCAGATCGGCCGCGACGCCGGCCGTCAGGACGGGCTGCGCGACGGCGCCGGCCCGGATACGCTGACGCCCGGCCTTGGGCCCGGTCCCGGCCCGCGCCGCCGTATCGGCCAGAGCGTCGTGATCGGCGCCACCGTGCTGGCCAGCCTGCTGTTCGCGGCGCTGCTGGCCTGGTATTTCTCGCGCCCCATCCGCGCCCTGCGCAGCGCCTTCGAGGCCGCCGCCGCCGGTGACCTGGCGCCGCGCTTCGGCCCCGGCGCCAAAGGCGGCGACGAACTGGTCGACCTGGGCCGCGACTTCGACCGCATGAGCGCACGCCTGCGCGCGCTGATGGACGGCCAGCGCCGCCTGCTGCACGACGTCTCGCACGAACTGCGCTCGCCGCTGGCGCGCATGCAGGCGGCGCTGGGCCTGGCGCACCAGCAGCCGGACAAGATCGGCATCACGCTCGAACGCATCGAGCGCGAAAGCAACCGCATGGACAAGCTGATCGGCGAACTCTTGACGCTGTCGCGCCTGGAAGCGTCGCCCGACGTGCTGCGGCGCGAGCCGGTGGATCTGGTGGAGCTGGTCGACGGGCTTGTCGCCGATGCGCGCTTTGAAGCCGGCCAGACCCAGGCCGCGGACGGTCACGGCGCGGCGCTGCGCGTCGACTTCGACGCCGACGACAGCGTCAACGTCAGCGGCGACYCGGACCTGCTTTGGAGCGCGCTCGAGAACGTCGTGCGCAATGCGGCCAGACATGGCGCGCCGGGCGGTGTTGTGGCGGTGTCCGTGCGCGCCGTGGATGGCGTGGCACAGGTTGAGGTATGCGACCGGGGGCCGGGCATCGCGCCCGAAGACTTGCCGGCGATTTTCCAGCCGTTCTTCCGCTCCG
>NZ_JBFUEB010000233.1:0-2958 GCF_056404395.1 Rhizobacter sp. P2_D12
CTATACTGGTGGCCGATCCAACCACACATGGAGTGCCCGTGARCACCTTGACGACGCTGCTCGGCATCCGCCATCCGATCATCCAGGCGCCGATGGCGGTCTTCGGCACGCCGCAGCTCGCGGCGGCCGTGACCGAGGCAGGCGGCCTCGGGTCGCTCGCGCTGGGTCACGTCACGCCAGCGCAGGCGGAAAGCGCGATCACGGCGCTGCAGGGGTTGACGGGCGGCCCGTTCAACGTCAACTTCTTCACGCACGCGCCGGCGCGGCCTGATGCGGCGCGCGAGGCGCGCTGGCTCGATCACCTGGCGCCGCACTTCGCGCGCACGGGCCAGGCCCCGCCAAGCGTGCTGCGCGAAATCTACCGCAGCTTCCTGGACGACCCCGACATGCTCGAGGTGCTGGTGCGCACGCGCCCGGCCGTGGTCAGCTTTCATTTCGGCGTGCCGACCGCGCAGCAGATCGACACGCTGCACGGCGTCGGCTGCGTGCTGATGGCCACCGCCACCAACCCGGCCGAAGCGCGTGCCATCGAGGCGGCCRGCATCGACATCGTCGTCGCACAAGGCTACGAGGCAGGCGGGCATCGCGGCATCTTCGATCCGGCCGTGCCCGACCCGGCGCTCGGCACGTTCGCGCTGGTGCGCCTGCTGGCCAAGGCCGTGCGGATCCCAGTGGTTGCGGCCGGTGGCATCATGGACGGGCAGGGGATCGCCGCCAGCCTGCGGCTGGGCGCGCGTGGTGTGCAGATGGGGACGGCCTTCCTGGCCTGCCCGGAAGCGCAGACGTCAACGCATTATCGCGCGCTGTTGACGCAACCGGATCTTGGCACGGCCGTCACCGCGACGATTTCCGGGCGGCCGGCGCGCGGCATCATCAATCACTTCGTCAACGAGATCGACACGCCCGGGCATCCGCCGGTGCCCGATTATCCGATCGCCTACGACGCCGCCAAGGCGTTGCATGCCGCCGCCAGCAGCAAGGGGCTCGACGACTATTCGGTCAACTGGGCCGGGCAGGCATATGCACTGGCGCGGCCCATGCCGGCGGCGCAGCTCGTGGCGCTGCTGACCGAAGAAATGCGCACGGCGCACGAAACGTAAGATGGCGCGCAAACCCGACCTGCCGCTGCACCAAGTGCGCCGTTTCCTGGAGCCGGGACCGGTGGTGCTGGTCACGTCCGCCCACGCGGGCGAGCGCGACGTGATGGTGATGGGCTGGCACACGGTCATGGAATTCAGTCCTTCCCTGATTGGCTGCGTGATCTCGTCTGCCAACCACAGCCACGGCCTGATCCGCGCCAGCGGCGAATGCGTGATCAACCTGCCGACCAGCAGCCAGCTCGAGGCGGTGCTGGGCGTGGGCTCGACGTCCGGTGCCGACACCGACAAGTTCGCGGCGTTCGGCCTGACGCCGGAGGCCAGCGAACTGGTGGCGGCGCCATCGATCCGCGAATGCCATGCCCAGTTCGAGTGCCGGCTCCATGACGACAGCCTCGTTGAACGCTATGACTTTTTCATCTGGGAAGTGGTGGCGGCGCGCGCGGCGGCGCGGCCGCGGCATCCGGAGACGCTGCATTACAAGGGCGATGGCACCTTCATGGTGGCGGGCAAGGTGATCCGGCGTCAGCGCGACGGCTTGAAGTAGTCGCGCCGCTTCAGTGCGCCCGCCAGGTGGCCGCCCTGGCGGCCCGGAGGTGCGCGTGGCGTCGTGACCAGCGCGAGATCGGTGGAAATCCGATGCAGCGACAGCAGGTCGAGCAGCGCCGCAACGAGCCGCCGGCCGAGCGCGATGTCGCCTTCTTCGATCAGCGGCAAGGCGCGGTGCAGCGCCGCCAGGACGACGGCGTTGTCGGCCAGGTGATCATGCCGGCGGTGATAGTCGAGCAATTCCATCACTGTTTCTTCGTGCCGGAATCCCGCTTCGACCAGGGCCACGAGCGCGGGAAACTCGCGCACGAAATCGGCATCCGGCGTGCGGGCAGGATCGAGCGCACACGCCAGGCGCACGCACAGGCGGCGCCGGGCATGGCGAATCGCGGCGCCGATGGCGCCCGCCCCGCCGCCCGGATAATGGCGAAAGCCCATGGTGCGATCAGTGCGCGATCAATGCGCGATCAGGAGCGGCACCGGCGCGCTGCCGAGCAGGTCGCGCGTGACGCCGCCCAGGAACCATTCGCGGTAGCGGCTGTGGCCGAAAGCGCCTGCTACCATCAGGCCAGCGTGGACGTCGCGCGCCATGTCGATCAGCGCGTCGCTCTCCCGTGCACGGGTATGCGCGACGACGACGTTGACCTTGACGCCATGACGCGCCAGGTACAGCGCCATATCCGCACCCGGCTCGTCGCCGTGCAGCTCGGACTGGCGTTCGGGGTTGACCAGCCCGAGCGTGACGCTGCCGGCACCGGCGAGCAGGGGCAGGGCGGCGCAGATGGCGCGCTGGGCCGGCATCGAGCCATCCCAGCCAACCAGCACGTTGGCAGCGATTGGCGCGCCGTCGTAGGCGGTGGGCACCACCAGCACGGGACGTGTGCCGCCCAGTGCCAGGGTCTGCGGCAGGCCGTGTTCCGCGCCAAAACGATCGTTGGGGTCTGGCTGGCTGACAACGATCAGGTCGGCATAGCGCGACTGCAGCAGCAGGCCGTCGTGCGTGCTGCCCTCGAACAGGCGCGCTTCGGCGCCGGCGATGCCGAAGCGCTGCGCCTGCTCGATAAATGCGTCAAGCCGGATGCGGACGTTGTCGCGCAGCGCCTCGAACGCGCGATCGGACAGCGGCGCGGCCATGCCGCCATTGAGCACCGCATAGTTGGCCAGCGAGATGCCGGTGGCGCCGGCGCCGACGAGGTGGGCGCCGTGCATCTCGGCCAGCACTGCCGCCGCGCGCAACCGGCTGGCCTGGCCCGCACCGCCGTCGATCTGCAGCAGGATAGTCTTGAACATGGTTGACTCCGTTCGTATGGGG